>JAFSFF010000495.1 GCA_017435375.1 Thermoguttaceae bacterium | reverse complement strand
CGATTATTTAACGTTTTTTGTCGGAATCGTCTCGCTTACCGCGGCGTCCGTCAATGTTTTTATGTCGATTTTTATCGGTTCCGTTATCAGTTCCGGCACATTGTACGATTTGAAGAACCGTCGATTCCGCGTCGGGTCTTTTTGCGGCAAAACAAAAGGTTTCGTCGCCCGACCGTCGGCGTCGACATAGGTAAAATAGACGCGAGTATACTGGCCGTCTTCGCGTCGCGAGGCAAACGCCATCCAGCGTCCGTTTGAACTCCACGAGTGATAGCTGTCCGAGTTCTCCCCGTTCGCCTCCGTCCAAGCGCGCTCTTCGCCGGTCGCCAAGTTTTTAACGAAAAGATCGGCTTCCGGACGCCAAATCGGGAAGGTTCCGCTCGCCGCCTCCGTCCAAACGAGAAACTTACCGTCAGGAGAAATCCGCGGATGCGAAGCGGAACGGCCGCGAGCCGCCGCGTCGATCACCGTTTCCGGGTCGCCAAAGGTTCCCGTTTTTTCGTCGAAACTCATCCGCATTACGTTGTAATGAAATTCGTCGATTCGCTTCGGCAGCTCGTTTTCGCGAGCTTTAACATCGCTTTCCGCCGCTTCCGGCTTCAATTTGGCCGCGCAATAATAAAGGGCGGAACCGTCCGGACTCCAACTCGGAAACGTTTCAAAAATCTCGTTCGTCTCGGTTAATCGTCGCAATTCGTTCTTTTTGAAATCCAAAACCGCTAAATCCGACATTAAATCGAACACTTCGATCTTTTGCGTCGACGTTAAATGGAAAATTTGGCGCGTTTGATTCGTCGAAAACGCGACGACGTCCCCGGTCGGTCGCCACGCCGGATACGAGCAGGAGACCCCGGCCTCCTCCAATCTCGCCGAAACCTTCCGCGCTTTGCCGTCTTCAACGAGAATCGTTCCCCCCTTGCCCGGTTCGTTAAGGCGTCGGTAATGAAACAAAAATCGATCCGTTTCGCGATTTTGAAAAGAATGACAGTTTACGCAAGGCGAAACGGCGTGCGCGCGGTTATTAAAGAAGTCGTTTTCCTCAAACGTTTCAATATTTCGTTGACGCAACGAGATTCGATGTCCAAACTCGTACCCCGGCTCGATCAGACGATACGCCAAATACGGATCGACGCGATCCGGCGCGATCGTATTTTCGACGCTTTGATAACGAAGCCATTTATCTTCTTGTCGAACGTAAACGTCGAAAACGAGCGTTTCGCCTATATTCGCTTCCAAAAGCGCGCGCCATTTTTTGAGCGGAAATTGCGCGTTCCGCCCTTCGACGATAATTTTCGGGCCGTTTTTCGAATAGACGTTCGTTATATATTGTTCGCCCTCTTCTTCAACGCGAAAATTCAACGGAGCGACGTTCGGCGGCAACGTCGTCCCAACGTAATCCGGGTAAATTACGGGAAGTTTGCCGGCGTCTTCAAAAGTTTTCGGCAAACTCGGCGTTCCCGACGCCCAACGTCCGACGCCAAGCGCGACGCCGACTAAAATCGCCGCGACAACGACCGCGTTCCTACGACGCGTTCGCTTTCCCGTTTCGCAAACCGCTTCGACGTTTCCGTCGACGACGTTCGCCGCTTGCTCCAACGTCTCTTTTTCCTTATTTTTATTATCTTGCGTTTCTTTCATATTTCAATTCCCGCTTTTCGTTCTTCAAAGCCGGTTTTATTCCTAAATTTTCGCCGTCCCTTCTATTTTACCGCGCGTTTCCACCGGCAAAAACCGAATCGTCGGCGAGATACCCCCAATACCATCCGGCGCAATGTTCGCGAATCGCGACCTGAGCCTCGGTCGCCGCGGGCGTTTTCACAACTTCAAGAAACGCCGCGAACTCGTTCAAACCTTCGATCGTTTCCGGCGAAAACGGATATTTGCACCCCTCGGCGGTCGCCCAATCGTCGCCAAATTTCGACAAACGCCAAGCGGCGTACCCCTCTTCAATCGCTTTCGGAGCCTTGCCGCCCGGTCGCGACGCGAGATATTTTTCGACGTGTCGCAGGAAATATTCGCCGTCCTTTTGGAAAAGCGCGGCGACCAAAAGCGCCTCTTGCATTTCCGGCGCGGCGACGTCGAACTCGTCCTTAAAAACGCCGAGCAAAAAGGTCAAATTCGGATACTCGCTCAACGTCGCTTCGTTTTTATGCGGACGCAGGCGACGCGCTTTTTTCACCTTTGCGGCGACGACGGCGACCGCCTCCGGCGCGACGTTCCAACGCTCGGCGGCTTCCTTAAGACTCGACGCTCGAAGGGGAGCCGTTTCGAAACGATCTTTCGCCGACGCTAAATACGCCTCGTCGTTCCCGAAATAACGCAAGTCGTCGCGAAATTCCGGCGCGTCGAGGAACGCCAGCCGCGCCCTCGCCCAGTCGCGATAATAAAGCGTCTCCGCCAACTCGTTCAAATAACGCCGCGCGAGTTTGTCTTCGCCGTTGACCGTCGCGCAAATCGCCAACGTTTTATAAAAGGAAGCGGACCGCCCTTCGACCGCGACAAAATTATCGGTCGCGACGCGGGCGCCGGTGTTCGTCGCGCCGTAATGCGCGAACATCAGCTCGCTTAACGCTCGCGGCGCCAACAATTCCGTCGACAATTTCCATAAAAAGAGCCGGTATTTAATTTTCGCGAAAAAATTTCCGCTCCGCATCGCGTCGAAATCGGCCTGCGTTACGTCGTAAGTCGCGACGCCGGCGACCGGGCGTTCGAACGCTTTTTCCGCCAAAACGCCGGTTTCGAAAAGCGCCAAATTGCGGAGCGCGACGGACTGCTCGCTCGGCTTCGCAAGTCGCGACTCAACTTCGAGAACGCGCGCCCAATCGCCGTCGGTCGCCGCGCGAGCCGCCGCTAAAATCGCGAAAAAATTCGCCGTTCGATAAGAAATCGCGACGGTCGCCAAAGCGATCAAAAGAGCCGTCGACGCAAGAAGTCGAACTTGCGCGCTTCTCGCCTTCCGCTCGACTTCGCGCTCGTCGACGCCGCCCTCGGCGTTTTCGTTGGCGGCGCTTTGCTTCTTCGCCGTTTTAACCGCTTTAACCGATTTAACCGTTTTCTTCAACGTTTGTCGACGAAGATAATCGGCGAAAAGCGTCGCCCAACGCGCCGTCGGATAGAAAAGGACGGCCAACGCGGCGGCGCCGTAAACAAACGCTCCAATAAACCCTTTTTTGTCGTATCGAACGTCGTCAATCAATCCTTGCAGAAAAACGTTTACTAATTTAACGCTCGGCTTAAAATAAAGAAAATAGAACAAAAACGGAATAACGACCGTTCCAAGGAAAAGCGCGACGATTCGCAAGAGTCGCGAGCGACGTTCCGCGTCGATTTCGGCGGCGGTCGGCGACGCGGTCGTTTCACCGTTCTCGCGTTTTTTCGACAAAACCGGCGCTTTCCAGCGTTCAAGCTCGTCAAGCGCGCAAAGCGCTCCGGCAAACGGCGCCCAAAAGCCGAATCCCGGATACCCGAGCGCGACGACGGCGAGGGCGAACGCCGTCCGCCAACGCGGCGACTCGATTCGCCGAAACGCTAAAAGAGCGATCAACGCCAACGGAGCGCCCAAATAAGCGGAAAATACCAACGAATTATTGAACGGAATGTAAACGCAATAGCCGTTCCAAGTCGCGGAAATCGCCAACAAGCAAGTCGGAATCAGCGAAAACGCGTACCCGACGCCGCGCAAACCGACCGCTTTCGCCGTCAAAATCTGTAAAATCGTTCCAAACGCCGCAAAAATCGCCCCGCCGAGAAGTGGAAAATAACAAAATTGGATAAAAAAAGCGGTCAAATAAAAGAGAAGACCGGCCGGCGCCTCTTGCCAATTCGCGAAAAAGTCCCAACGGAACAAGAAAAGCGAATTTTCCTGAACCGCGAAGAGAAAATCGCCGTACCGAACGCCCCAAAAGAACCAAAGCGCGAGAAAGAAGACGCCCGACGTCGCCGCTTCCGCCGTCGGAAATCGTTTTTTTTCGCTCGTCGGCGCGTTCGTTCGCCCCGTTTTATCCGTTTTCATCGCCCTTTTCCCCTATTCCGTTTATTCTTTCGGTCTTGACCGTTTCGTCTATTTTCTCTATTTTTCGTCGGTTTTCATCGTCGTCGGCGGCGCGCCTCGGAGGTCTTCCAACGACGTCTTTGTTTATCGAAATTGCGCGCCATTAATATTAATAACGTCGAAATTATTTAACGTCGATCGGCGCCGCGACGTTTTTACCGAAAACGCGTCGCCCGTCCGCCGTCGTTTCGTCGCCCGGTCGTTTGGCCCCGCAAACCTAAAATTCAGTAAAATCGTCAAGATTATTCAACGCCGAGTCGATGAAAAGTACAATTCGCGAATCGAAGTCGGTCGCGAGACCGTCGCGAACGCCGCCTCGTTTGTTATTTTAGCGCCGGACGCGTCAAGAAACAAGCGGCGCGTTTTCGACCGTCGCGAAATTCGGCGTCCTCCGCGTTCGCGACGCCGGGTTTTCCCGTTTATTCCAATTTTAACGAACCGACGTTCGTTTGCACCCCGGGCGGCTCGACGCTAATTCGCTTGCGTTTTGCGTCGAACAATCCGTCGGTTCCCGTTTCCGCTCAACCGTTTTCAAGGAGTTTTTCGATGATTCACCGCGCGACCGCCGACGCCCGTTTCGCGACGCCTTACGGAGCGACGCTCCGCGACGACGGCGTCGTCTTTTCCTTCGTCAGCCGTTCCGCGACCGGCGCCCGCCTTCTCCTTTACGATTCCCCGAACGACCGCGAACCGTCCCTCGTCGTTCCGTTCGACCCGGATCGCAACCGTTGGGGCGACGTTTGGAACGTTTTCGTCCCCGGCCTCGACGCGGGCGCGCTTTACCACTTCCAAGTCGACGGACCCTACGACCCGAAACGCGGGCTCCTTTTCGACGGCCGGGCGCGCTTGATCGACCCTTACGCGAAAGCGCTCGCGGGCGATTTTCTTCCGAAAGACTCGAAAGACGATCCCGCGCATCCGCCGAAGTGCGTCGTCGTCGACGATTATTTCGATTGGGAAGACGCGCCGCGCATCCGTCGCGACCTCGCCGACGAAGTGATTTACGAGCTGCACGTCCGCGGCTTCACGCAATCGGAAACGAGCGGCGTTTCGAAGCCGGGAACCTTCCTCGGGCTGATCGAAAAAATCCCGTACTTGAAGTCGCTCGGCGTTACCGCGGTCGAGTTGATGCCGATTCACGAGTTCCCGCGCAACAATCCGAACGGCGAGCCGACCGAACGCCGCAATTATTGGGGATACGACCCGATCGCCTTCTTCGCGCCGCATCGCGGTTACGCTTGGAGCGACGAGCCGGGCGCCCAAGTTCGCGAGTTCAAAGAGACGGTTCGCGAATTTCACCGCGCCGGAATCGAAGTTTTCCTCGACGTCGTCTTCAATCACACCGCCGAGGGGAACGAATACGGCGAAACGTTTTCGTTTAAAGGTTTCGAAAATCGAAATTACTATCTCTTGAACGAAGAGGGCTACTACCTGAATTACAGCGGTTGCGGGAACACCGTCAACGGCAACCATCCTTGGACGCGCGATTTGATTTTCAACTGCCTCCGCTCCTGGGTGTACAACTATCATATCGACGGTTTCCGGTTCGACTTAGCGTCGATTTTGAGCCGCGACCGCTTCGGGCGACTCGTCGGCAACCCGCCGATTTTGGAGACGATCGCGGAAGACCCTTGCCTCGCCGGAACGAAAATCATCGCCGAGGCTTGGGACGCGGCGGGCGCTTATCAAGTCGGCGAGTTCGGCTCGCACGCGCAACGTTGGGCCGAGTGGACCGGTCGTTTCCGCGACGACGTCCGCCGATTTTGGCGCGGCGACGACTGGACGCTCGGCGCGTTCGCGACCCGCTTCTCCGGGTCGAGCGACCTTTACCAAAAGAGCGGGCGCGCGCCGAACAGCAGCGTCAACTTCGTCACCGCGCACGACGGTTTTACGCTGAACGACCTCGTTTCGTACAACGGCAAACACAATTACGCCAACGGCGAAGAAAACCGCGACGGCGAAAACAACAACGTCAGTTACAACTTCGGCGTCGAGGGCGAAACGACGAATCCGCGCGTTAACGAACTCCGCGGGCGGCAAGTTCGCAACTTTTTGACGACGCTAATGTTAAGCCAAGGCGTTCCGAGGCTCGTCGCCGGCGACGAAGCGCGCCGCACCCAACAGGGG
>JAFSFF010000494.1 GCA_017435375.1 Thermoguttaceae bacterium | reverse complement strand
CGCTATCGCGAACCTTATCCGCGAAAACAAAACTTTCCGTATTAACTCCTCGATTCAAACCGGGCACAAGCTCGGGATGCAGCTCCTCGACGACCACATCTTCCGCCTTTGGAAAGATCAAATCGTTACGAAAGAAGACGCGCTCATCAAGGCGAACGGGCCGGAACAGCTCGAAGAACGGATGCGCCGTTGGGAAGCCGGGCTCGGAACCCAAGGCGAGGACGAGGAAGAAGAATAATCCGCGCTCGCGACCGCGAACGAAAATCGCGCCGCCGAGGAGAATCGCTCGACTCGGCGGCGCCGTTCGAATAACGACGCTTTTCGAAAAAAAAACGACGAAAAAATAAAAACGGCGACTTTTGGCGCCGACTTTGCTAAATTAAGAAACGGTTCCGCGAAACGAGTGAAAACTCGCGCAAAACGCCGCCGAACTGTTTCAAAACGATACAATCGACGCGTTTCGCCGCAACGCTTCGCCGCGTTCGGCAAGACTTGGGGGCGCGTCCGCAAACGAAAAAATCGAAACGGAGAAGAAACAGATGGCGCGTAGTTTTGGGCAAGTCCTCGTCGACCTCGGCTACATCGACGAAGAACAGTTGGAGCTTTTGCGCGAAGAGCAGAGTCAGCGCGCCGGCGAGCTTATCGGCCAAATCGCGATCGGTATGAATATGCTGACCGAAGATCAGCTCGCGCAGGCGCTCGGCGAACAGCTCGGACTGCAGGTCGTCGCGATTTCCGACTTGACCGTGCCGAAGGAAGTGTTGAGCCACTTCACCGAGGCGATGGCGCATATGTACCGCTCGATTCCGTTGGCGTTTCGCGACGACACGTTGACGATCGCCACGAGCGAGCCGCAAAACCTCTCCGTAATGGACGAGTTGCGCAACTTCCTCGGTTACCAAATTCGCGTCGTCGTTTCGACGCCGAAGGAAATCGAAACGGCCCTCGAACGCTACTACGCCACCGACCAAGGCGACAGCGTCGAGTCGATCCTCGACGACCTCAAAAACGACAAGGAATACCAAGAAGCGCTCGACGAAAACGGCGAACTCGACTTGGCCAGCGCCGAAGCCCTTTCCGAAAGCGCGCCGGTGCGCAAGCTCCTGAATATGGTCTTCCTCCTCGGAATCAAAGACCACGCCAGCGACATCCACTTCGAACCGTTCGAAGACGAATTCAAAATCCGCATCAAAGCGGACGGAACGCTGTACGAAATGGTTCCGCCGCCGCGCCACTTGGCCAGCGCGATCACGACCCGTATTAAGGTTTTGGCGAACCTCGACATCGCCGAAAAACGCCTCCCGCAGGACGGTCGTATTCGCCTGATGGTCGCCGGGACGCCGATCGACTTCCGCGTCAGCGTCTTGCCGACGATGTTCGGCGAAAGCGTCGTTTGCCGGATTTTGGACAAGTCGGTCATTTCGCTCGACTTGAACAACGTCGGTATGTCGCAAGAGCTGATGACGCAATTCCGTCAAGTCATCGAGTCGCCGAACGGCATTATCCTCGTTACCGGCCCGACCGGTTCCGGGAAAACGACGACCCTTTACGCCGCGCTTTCGGAGCTGAACGTCATTACCGAAAAACTGATGACGACCGAAGACCCGGTCGAATACGACATCGACGGCATCGTCCAAATGCCGATCGACGCGGAAATCGGCAACACGTTCGCGCAGTGCTTGCGTTCGATTTTGCGTCAAGACCCGGACAAAATCCTCGTCGGGGAAATTCGCGACCGCGAAACCGCGCAGATCGCCGTTCAAGCGTCGCTGACCGGCCACTTGGTCTTCAGCACGCTCCACACGAACGACGCGCCTAGCACGATCACCCGTTTGAAGGATATGGGTATTCCCGAGTTCCTTATCACCGCGACGCTCCGCGCGATTTTGGCGCAGCGTCTCGTTCGCCGAATCTGCAAAGATTGCCGAACGGAGGTGAAACCGTCCGAGGAGCAACTCGCCGAACTCGGGCTCACGCCGCAAGACGTCGCCGGGAAACACTTTTATCAAGGCGCCGGTTGCGCGACGTGCAACAACACCGGCTATAAAGGCCGAACCGCGATTCACGAGTTCCTTACGGTCAACGAGGAAATGCGGGACATCATTTTGCGAAACGGCTCCGTCGCCGAGATGCGCGAGTCGGCCCAGCGTTACGGGATGCTCACCCTGCGCGACGCCGGTCTCGTGAAAGTCTTCGAGGGGACGACGACGATCGAAGAGGTCGTCCGCGAAACCGTTTTGGACGCCTAAGACGGGAGGCCCGCGAACGGCGGGTCGGCTCGACTTCGAACCTTCGATTCGGCGCTCGACGCGGCGCCCGTCGTCGGCGTCGCGTTGGGATTCGAAAAAAGGGAGGTTGGAGGAAAAAGGCGAAAACGATTCGAGTTGGCGACGCGTCGGCTCGACCGGTAAAATCGGCGCGTTCGGCGTTATCGTTCCTTTCGGAGCGCCTTGTCGTTATAATTTGCCGAATCGCAAGAAGAAATTGCGCCAAATTTTGAAGAAAACCGCTCGGCGGCGTTGATAAATCGCGAACTTTTCGTTAAAATAGATTTCCGCGTTATCTTTTCGCCGTTTGAATCCCCAAGTCAAAAGGTGCCGTATGCCCAAGTTTAAAGTAGAAGCGATCGATTCCGCCGGGAAGGGCTTTACCGACGTTATCGAAGCGAGTACCGAAGAGGAAGTTACCGCAACGCTAAAGGAGAGCGGTTATCACGTTACGAAAATCGTTCTCCATAAAGACCGCAAGGCCGCCAAGAAAAAGAAGGCCGCGACCGGAAAAACCTTCACGTTCGGGCGCGTCAAACCGAAAATCCTTCGCGACTTCACCCGGAACCTGTCGATTTTGCAAGACGCGGGTCTGCCGATTCTGCGCAGCTTGAATATTTTGCAACAACAATCGAAGCCGGGCCCGCTCCGCAACTGCCTCCTCGACGTCTGCAACGAAATCGAAAGCGGGTCGAGCTTGTCGGAAGCGATGGCGAAGTCGCCGAAAGCGTTCAACCGCCTTTACGTCAACATGATCAAGGCCGGCGAGGCGGGCGGCGCCTTGGAAGTCATTCTTCAACGTTTGGCCGAGTTCCTCGAACGTTCGGAACAGTTGAAGGCGAAAATTAAGTCGGCGATGACGTACCCGGTCGCGGTTTTGATCTTCGCTATCGGGATTTTGATCTTCATTATGATGGCGATCGTTCCGAAGTTCGAAGAAATCTTCGCCGACTTCGACGTCGAGTTGCCGGGCCTGACGCAGTTCCTTATTAAAGCGTCGCACGCGTGTATGGAATACTGGTACCTCGGCCCGGGGATTCCGTTGGGGATTTGGTTGTTCATTAAGATCACGACCAGTTTCGCGTATATGCGCTTCGGTTGGCACTTGTTCCTGCTCCGGATTCCGATTTTCGGCCCGTTGCTCGAAAAGACGGTCGTCGCTCGTACGACGCGAACCCTCGGGACGCTCGTTCAGTCCGGCGTTCCGATTTTGGAAGCGTTGCACATCACCCGCGAAACCGCGAACAACGGCGTTTTCGAAAAGATGTACCAAAAGATTTTGGAAGCGATTCGCGACGGGGACACCATCGCGAACCCGATGCGCAACCACTCGCGTCCGGGCTTCCACCCCGCGTGCTTGTTCTACTTCTTCTGTTTCTTGGGCGGCCCGATCGGCTGTCTGATTTACATGACGAAGTTGCAAGCGAAGGTGTTGGGCGACATCGTCGTCAACATGGTCGACGTCGGCGAAGAGACCGGGGAACTCGACACGATGCTTTACAAAGTCGCGGACGTTTTCGACGACGAAGTCCAAACGTACACCGAAGCGCTCTTGAGTATGCTCGAGCCGCTGTTGGTTATGTTCCTCGGCGTCATCGTCGGCACCATCGTCGTCGCGCTCTTCCTCCCGATGATTAAGCTCATCGAGTCGCTATCGAAATAACGACGGCGCAAAGCCCCGGCGACGGACGGGAAAACGTCTCGCCCGTCGCCGATTTTGCCGATTTTAACGGCGGTGAAACGCGTGAAACTTTCGGCGAAAATCGCGAAAAAACGGAACTTTCGGCGGCGTCGCCCCACCAAATAAAATAAAGGCGACGGAATCGCTCGACTTTAAAAAAGACGCGCTTTTCTACAAAGGCGCTTAGCGAATAGAACGGAACGAAAAGAATGACGCACGTTGCGAAACGAGCGGCCGGTCGGCGCGCTTTGCAAGGGTTTACGTTGATCGAAATTTTGGTCGTGATCGTAATTATCGGGTTGCTGGCTTCGATCGCGCTCGTCGCGTTCGGCGGCGCGCGCGGCTTTTTCGCCGGAGCGTCCGCGAAGGCGCGGTTGACCGACGTCGAAACGGCGCTGGAAATTTACAAGCAAAAGTACGGCGAGTACCCGCCGGACAGTTGCGCGTGCCGTTGTTGCTATAATCCGAGTTCGCCGAATTACGACAAGGCGCGCAACATTGTTCGCCGACATATTTTGAAGCGTTGGCCGAAAGTGTTGAAAACCGGCGAAGTCGATCAAATGGTCGACGAAGTCGGGCGTCGTTGCGGCGACCACCCGGGCAAAGCGCTCCTTTTCTGGCTCGCGTACGACGGCGAAGGAATGGCGGCGGACGAACAACGTCCGTTCGGCAATTACGACGCGGGCGAAGATTGTTACGAGATCGCCGACGCCGAACC
This sequence comes from Thermoguttaceae bacterium, assembly GCA_017435375.1. Lineage (GTDB taxonomy): Bacteria > Planctomycetota > Planctomycetia > Pirellulales > Thermoguttaceae > RUG369. The sequence goes on along the minus strand of JAFSFF010000494.1, from coordinate 2,645 downwards.
GCGCGAAACGACGGTGATGGAACTCGCGTTCGACGCCGACGGAACGAACGGCGGCAACTATAACGACCGTCTCGGCTTGATGTTCCAAAACAAATCGATCGCGTACTTCCGCGCCGAAAAAGGCTCCTACGAAGGGAAACGTTTCGACGTCGACGGCGAAGGACTCGCGCAACCGTACAAAAAGAACGGGCGATGGTATAACGGCGATTCGTTCCAGCTGATTTTCCCCGGCGAAGACGGCGTCTTCGGCGAAACGGACGATAGCGAAGACGAACACGGGCACCAACACGACCGCGATCTGTCCGGCGGAGAACACTCGACCTTGAGCGCCGCCGACCGCGACAACGTAACGAACTTCGCCGAAGGCGGAACGCTCGAAGGCGAAATGGAATAAAGCCGAAGTCCGATTTTCGCCGTCTTCGCTTGGGGGAGGGCGGCGGAAAGCGGCGCGGCCCGAAAGCGGTTTCGCTCCGCCTGAGTAATAATAACGCAACATCGACGAAACAAACGCGCGGTCGTTCGGAACGTTCGACCGTTAAACCGAAGAACCGTAAAGTTAAGGACGCAAGGGTATCCGCGTGAAACGTTGGGAATGCACAAAACGACGACCGAGGCGCCGCGCGCCGAGCGGCGACCGTTCGGCGTTTACGTTAATCGAATTGCTGGTAACGATTTCGATTATCGCGACGCTGGGCGCGCTCTCGATCACGACGGTGCGCTCGTCGATCGAAACCGCTCGGGAAGCGCAAACAGAAACGACGATCGCGAAAATCGACTCCGTTCTTACGTCGATTTACGAACGTTATCAATATTTGCGTCTCGATATGAGCGACCTGCCGAACAACCTGCCGGGCGAAGAGCGAGCGCGTCAACGGATTTACCGAATGCGCGACCTGTTGCGTTGCGACCTGCCCTGCACGACGAACGAGCTTGGAACCGCGTCGCAACTCGACGGAACGTTCACGCCGCTTCAAGAGTCGTACCGCTTGGCGGTCGCGAACTCCGGCGGTTTCGGCGATAATTACAACGCGGAACTTCTTTACCTCGTCGTAACGAACGCCGACCCGGAATCGCGCGCCGGCTTCTCCGACCGCGACGTCGCCGACACGGACGGCAACGGCCTCCTCGAATTCGTCGATGGTTGGGGCCGCCCGATTTGCTGGATGCGTTGGGCGCCCGGCCTCGAAGCGAGCGACCGTCAGCCGACGATGCCGCTCGATCCGGCGAACGCCGAGTTGGACGCCGACCCGTTCGACCCGTTGGCCGTTAGTAACGGTTGGTTCCTCGTCCCTTACGTTTTTTCGGCGGGCCCGGACGGCGAATACGGGCTGATCGCGCCGACCGCGACCGACGTCGTCGAGATGAACGACCCGTTTACGTCGGCGTTAACGTATTGGACGAGCGGCGATTACGACTTAATCCCCGGCTATCCGAAGGGCGACGAAACGCACAAAGACAATATCGACAATCACACGCTGGTGAGGTAATCCTGCAATGACTACGAATCGAAAACGCGCGAACCGAGGCGCCGGTTTTACCTTGGTGGAAATTTTGGTGGTGATTGTTATTATCGGTTTGTTGGCCGGTATTACGTCGACCGTTTTGGTCAGCGCTCGCAAATCGGCGCGCGGCGCGGTCGTCGCGACGCAAATGGCGCAGCTCTCGATGGCGCTCGACGAATACAAAAACCAATTCGGCGAGTACCCGCCCGACTTCAGCGACCAAGAGGCGGTCGTTCGCCACGTCAAAAAACGTTGGCCGCGCTACAACCTCCCGGGCGCGACGGTCGCCGACCAATACGCCGAATTTATGTCGCACGTTCAACACGGTTGCAAGGTTTCGAGCGGTTCGATCGAGTCGCCGACCGGCCTCGGCGACCTCGACGGGCAACACGTTTGGAACCTCCAAAACTATATTTCGTCGCTCGTTTTTTGGCTCGGCGGACTCCCGGACTACGACGGCAAACCGAGCGGGTTTTACGCGAACCCGAAGGCGCCGCTCGGCGTCGGTTACAACTCCGCGGACGTTTTGGTTCCGTTGGCGCTCCCGTTGAAAGCGCGTCGCGAAGCGCCGCTGTTCGACTTCGAACTGAAAAATATCGGAACGTATTTGACGGTCGATAACGGCGGAACGCGCGTTTGTTACCCGGTCGAAGAGGCGGACGACCTTTGGGACGCGTCGCTGAACGCCTTCGTTTACGTTCCGGCGTTCGAACAGGGCGATTTGCCGCTCGTTTACTTCCGCCCGTCGCCGAACTCGCCTTACGGCGCGCCGGACGGTTCGGCGAGTAAAACGTTCTACCTCGCCGACTCGGACGACGTAACGAACGCGACGCTGACCCGCGCCGTTCCTTACGCTCGCAACTACGACGCGAACGGTCGCCTCGCTTGGCACGAAGAAAAACGTTTCCAAATGATTCACCCCGGCGTCGACGGTTCGTTCGGCCCGGACGAAAATCTCGACGGCCCGCGCGACGGCGTTCCGACGACGGCCCCGAAAGACCTCGTTTACCTTGAAGACGAAGACAATATCGTCAACTTCGCCGAAGCCGGAACGCTTGGCGGCGAGTGCGAAGAATGACCCCGCGTTCGGACGTTCCGAACGAATCGCAACCAAACCCCGAACAACGCGAACTCGCCGCCGCT
>JAFSFF010000493.1 GCA_017435375.1 Thermoguttaceae bacterium | reverse complement strand
GGCAAGCTGGAAGTCGTCGATTCGACGGAACTTGCGCCGACCTCGAACGACGCGACGCTCTCCTATCGCTTCGTTTGCGCTCCGAAAACCGCCGGGCAATGGAAGTTGCGCGTCGCCGCGCCGCCGCAAGAAGGCGAACTCGCCGACTCGAACAACAAACTCGGCGCGTTCGTCGCCGCGATCGACGGCGGGCTCGACGTCTTATACGTCGAAGGGACAAGGCGTTACGAGCAAAACTTCCTCCGCGCCGCGCTCGACGAAGCGTCCGACGTTCGCGTTCGATATTGGCGTCCGTCGACCGCCTCGTTGGTCGCTCGACTTCCCGACGCGACCGAAGCTCAGCGGGTCGCCGCCCTGACGCGTTCGCGCAAATCGTTGATCGAAACGTTCTTTAAACCCGGAAAATACGCCGCTTACGTCTTGGGCGACGTCGACGCGGCGGCGTTTCAGCCGAACGAGTTGAAGGCGCTCGCCGAACTCGTCGAAAGCGGAACCGGGCTCGTCGTTCTCGCGGGCGAACGTTCGCTCGGCGCGGGCGGGTACGCCGAAACGCCGCTAGCCGACGTCTTTCCGGTCGCGACGCAAAGCGCCGACCGGCTGCCGCTCGAGTCCGACCTCGCCGACTTTGACGCCGCGTCGCCGGAATCGCAGAAACTCCGTTTCGACGGGGAGTTCCGCGCCGCGCCCGTCGTTCGCTCCGGGCGCCCGGACTTCGTCGCGCAGTTGAATCTCGACCCGAAAAAGAACGCCGAAAGTTGGGCGAAGCTCCCGCCGCTGTCGAGCGTTTACCGCGTCGGAACGCCGAAACCGGGCGCGACGACCGCCTTGACCGCGACCGGCGCGCTCTCCGAAGGCGCGCCGTCTAAAGAGTTGCCGCTTCTCGTTTTGAACCGCTTCGGCGAAGGACGCGTCGCGACGCTCGCGACCGACTCGACTTGGCGCTGGCGGATGCGCGGTTTTGAAGACGAACACCGCAAGTTTTGGCGGCAGTTGCTTTTATGGACGGCGAAACTGGACGAGCTTCTCGAAGGCGAACTCGCGGTCGAACTCGAACGCAGCCGGTTCGCGCCGGGGGAAAACGTCGATTTCCGCGTCGTTTACCGTCCGAAAGAGGGGGAAGATTTGTCGAAATTGAAGGCGAAGGCGACCGTCGTCGGGCCGGACGGTTCGCGAACCGACGTCGCGCTGACCGACGCAAACGGCGTTTGGACGGGAACTTATCGCGTCGGCGAAACGCTCGGCGTCGGCGATTACCGCGTTGAAGCGTCGGTTCTTTCGTCGACCGGAACGCCGCTCCAAAGCGCGCAAGCTCGGTTTTTGACGTTCGCGCAAAATTTGGAACTCGACGAGCCGGCCGCGTCGCCGTCGACGCTCGAAAACCTCGCGTCGACGACCGAAGGGAAAACGTTGCGCGTCGACGACTTAGCGTCGTTTCTCGACGAGTTGGCGCAAAAACGGGCGACGGTCGCCGACTTCCGCGAAGTCAAGCGGTCGCTGTACGATACTTGGGCGATTTTCGCGCTCTTCGCCGGGCTCCTGATCGCCGACTGGGCCCTGCGCAAACGTTGGGGCGCCGCGTAACGCCGCCTCAACGGCGTTATCCTAACGTCTTTATTAGCAAGCGTTAAAAAAAACAAAACGCCGACTCCGTTTCGAAGTCGGCGTTTTGGGCGATTAACGTCGGAACGTTAAATCGGTCGCCGCGACGAAACCGCCGCGACGCCAAGCGTCAACGTTCATTCGGACGGAATGTCGAGTTCGTAAACGAACGGGCCCTTGCCGCTAAAGGACGCTTTTTCTTGCGTTTCGGAACCGTATCGCGCCGGAACCAACTCTTTGAACAGCGGTTCGGGGCCGAGCGGGCCCTCGACGGTTTCGCCCGTGTCGACGTTCGAAGAAACGGCGACCAAATACGAGCCTTTTGCCAACCCTTTCGTTTCGGCGATCTTGAATTTTCCGTCGGTAATCACCGCGCCGGAACTCGTTTGAACGGCGTTCGACGAATCGGGCAAAAACTCGATCGAACCTTGCGCGATCGGCGTTCCGTCGATCGAAATCGTTCCTTCGACCGCTCGACGGCCCTGCGGATTCTTGGAACCGCAACCGGTCGTCGCGCCGACGACGCAAACCAAGAGCGTCGCCAACGCCGCCCAAGTCAAAACGTTACGTTTCATCGTTGTTCTTATCCTTTCGTTCGCAAGCGCTTAGAGTTGAACGTCCGTTTCGCCGCCCTTCGAGGTCGAAAGAGCTTGCCAAGTTTCGCGGTTCACCGTGTCGGAAACGAAGCGAACCGAGCCGTCGACCATCGAGACGTTGACGCCGCCCGAGTGTTTGCTGCGAGCGCTAACGAACGTCGCTTGCGTCGAACCGCCGTTTTGAGCCGCCGGAACCGTTTTATACGTCGTCGACGGGTAGCGTTCCGGGTCGTGGCTCGTTTGATGGAACGAGTCGTGCAGATAGTCGGGGTTCGACGGGTTCGGCGTGTAGTACGCGCTGTAATTCGCGCCGATCCCCCACCAAATCAAGCCGCGAAGGTCGCCGACGCCGGAACCGGACCAGTAACCTTGAACGATTTCCGAAAACGCCATCGTGTTCGACGTGCCGTCGGTAATCGCCGCCAACGCGACCGGAGCTTCGAAACGTTTGTCGTCGCCGCGGAAGTTGAACGCCGCGCCGCGGTTCGTAACGCCGTTGTACTCCGGAACCCAACCGACCGCGCCGTTCGTTTTGTAGTCGCACTTGTAAACGCCGGTCGAACCGACGCAAGCGACGTAGTTGTGATGCATAAAGCCGTTGTACGTGCTTTTTTGCGGTTCGTCGGACGGGCAAGTGTACGCGTCGAAGCGTTTGCCGACGAGGAGCGTGTTGTTGTCGCCGCTATTATACGAATAGTTCGCGCCGAATTTGTACTGCGCCGCGTAAGCGGCCTGTTCGATATACGGGAAGAGAATCATCGCCCAAGTCCCGTGCGTCGAGTCGATCCCGCCCGGCGGCAGGTACGTTCCGTCCGCGTCGACGTAGTTGTGAATCGCCAACCCGAGTTGTTTCAGATTGTTCGTGCATTGCATACGACGCGCCGCTTCGCGCGCCGCTTGAACGGCCGGAAGAAGAAGACCGATCAAAATTCCGATGATCGCGATGACGACTAAGAGTTCGACAAGGGTAAAACCGAAGCGGCAAACTTTGCCCCCCCCCCCAGTTTAACATCTTTTTCGAAAGCATTCCAACACTCCTTCATAAATTGAATAAAAGAAAGCCTTTTCGCCGTTTCGTCGCGTCGAAAAAGCCGGGAAAAAATAAGGAAAACGGACGAACCGTTTCCGTCGACGCCTTCAATATACCCGACGAGCGCTAAAAAAGCAAGAAAAATCTCCCGCTTTCGTCAACTTTTTTCAAAATTTACGCTAAAAATATTGCCGCGGCGACAAAGTTTAGCAAATCTTCCCAAACCGCCCATCTTTCGGCGCGACGTAAAAAAAAACGCCCGGAACCGCCTGTTAGAACGGTTTCGGGCGTTTTCGATTTCCAACGACGTCGGAAACGCCGTCAAAAGAAGGCGTTAGCGCGATTAAAGAACGCCGCCGCCGTTGTCCGCCTTGTCGCGAACCGCTTCGCCGACGTCGACTTTCAAATCGTTCGTCCCTTCGACGACTTCGACTTCAAGCGGCGTCGTGCCGACCAAGCGATACTCTTCGGCGACGACGAAGAACTCTTCGTAAGTCGCGCCGCTGTCGACGTATTCTTGGTAAATCCGCGCCGATTCGGCGTCGATCGGGCTCGGCGGAGGAGGCGTTCCCTCGCCGACCGTCTTCGCGACCGCGACCTTAAACTTGCCGGTCGGGGCGCCCTTGTATTGACCGTGCGTAACGATCGTCGCGACGCCTTTCGCGTCGGTCGTGCCGCCGCTCGTCCACTTGATCGATTCGTCGACCGGTTTCATCGAAACCATCGCGCCCTCAAGCGGTTTGCCGTCTTGAATCACCGTGATCGTCGTCGGATTCAGCTTCGGCATACCGTCCGGAAGTTTCGGGCCGCAACCGACCGCCGACGCGAGCGCCGCCAACGCGAACGCGCTCCCGAGAAGAATTCGTTTCATTATTTTCGCCTTTCTCGACGACGCGCAAGCGCCGCCGTTATTCGACTTAACACTTATACGGAACGCCGACGCAACCGCCGACGCTCCGCGTTTTAAACGCCGTTAAACCTTAACGAATCGCTAAAACGACGTCGTTTCGGTTTCGCCGCCGGACGGGGCGCCCGTCGCGCCCCAAACGCCGCGCCGCTTGCCGAAACGTCGTCAAATTTTCGCTAAACGCTAAAATCACATCGTTTCGGTTTCGCCGCCGGCCGGGGTGCCCATCGCGCCCCAAACGCCGTACGGGCTCTTGCCGGTGCATTGCGTCGAGGTCGCGCTCAGGTT
>JAFSFF010000492.1 GCA_017435375.1 Thermoguttaceae bacterium | reverse complement strand
CCCCGCCGAAAAACGACGAGTCGGGTATTGTTTTTTCTCAAAGCGTCGTCCTAAAACGTACGTTATACGACGCACCCTTTACGACGACGAAAAAACGCGCGATTTCCCCGACTTTGCCGTTAACGTTTCGCTAAGTCGGCGACGAGAAAAGTCGTTTTTCGGGAACTTCCCTCCCGCCGCCTCGTTCCAATATGTCGAAACCGAATTTTAAATCGGCGTCGGTCGCCGTCGTTATCCCAACGACGATCTTGCCGACTAATTTTCGGCCTCTTTGAACGCGCCGCTCTCCAAAGATAAGCGCGTTTTATTCGATTTAACGCGTTTTCGACGGAGGTTTGCCGTGTTTCGCTCCTTTTCGCTTGTTCGGTCGACGGTCGTTTCGGCGTCCGTTTTCGCGCTTTTCGCCGTTTTGACGCTCGGCGACGTTCGCGTCGCGTCGGCGGCGGTTCGTTTGCCTCGCGTTTTCGGCTCCGGAATGGTCTTGCAACGCGACGCGAAAGTTCCCGTTTGGGGTTGGGGCGACGTCGGCGAAAAGGTAACGGTCGAAATCGCGGGCGAAAAACAAACGACGGCGGTCGGAGTCGACGGACGTTGGCGCGTCGATTTGTCCCCGAAACCGGCGGGCGGCCCTTTTGAATTAAAGATCAGCGCGACGAATAAAATCGTTTTGAGCGACGTTCTTTTCGGCGACGTTTGGATTTGCGCCGGTCAGTCGAATATGGGCTTTTCGTTGCGCCGCGCCAAGGACGCCGACGCCGAAATCGCGACGGCGAATTATCCGAATTTGCGTTTTTTAACGGTTCCAACCAAGAGCGCGACGGAGCCGCAAACCGATTTTAACGCGACTTGGACGACGTGTTCGCCGAAAACGGCGCGCGATTTTTCGGCGGTCGCCTACTTTTTCGGGCGGCGGCTACGCGAAACGATTCGAGTTCCGGTCGGTTTGATCGAAGTCGCTTGGGGCGGCGCTTCTTGCGAGGCTTGGGTCGAACCGCGTCTTTTGCTCGAACATCCGGAGCTTTCCGGGCTCGCCTCTCCGGCGCGCTTAGAAAAAACGCCCGAAAATCAACGAGCCGGCGCCCTTCGCAACGGAATGCTCGAGCCGCTCAAACCGTTCGCGATCAAAGGCGTCGTTTGGTACCAAGGCGAAGCGAACGCCGGACGCGCTTGGCAGTATCGCCTTCTTTTCCCGACGCTCGTCGAAAGTTGGCGGCAAGATTGGGAACAGGGCGATTTTCCGTTCTATTTTGTCCAACTTGCCAACTTTATGGCGCCGCGTCCGCAACCGGGCAACAGCTCTTGGGCGGAACTTCGGGAAGCGCAAAGCCAAGCGGCGCGCCAACTTAGAAACGTCGGTTGCGCGGTCGCGATCGACGTCGGCGAAGCGGCGGACGTTCACCCGAAAGACAAAAAGCCGGTCGGCGAACGGCTTGCGTTGTTGGCGTTGGCGCGAACATACGGCGTCGACGTCGTTTGCGCCGGGCCGGAATTTCGTTCGATGAAAATCGACGGAAACCGCGTCGTTTTGACGTTCGACAATACCGACGGCGGGCTCCAACTCGGCGCGAACGCCCAATGCGACGCCGCCGAGTTGCGCGGGTTCGCCGTCGCGGGCGCCGACCGCAAATTTTATTGGGCGAAAGCGGAAATCGACGGCGAAACGGTCGTCGTTTCGGCGCCGGAGGTCGAACGCCCGGTCGCCGTTCGATACGCTTGGGCGGACAATCCGATTTGCAACTTGACGAACGGCGCCGGTTTGCCCGCGAGCCCGTTCCGCTCCGACGTTTGGCCCGGCGTTACCGTCGACGCGCGCTAATAAGCGACGCAAACGGCGGCAACTTTAACGACGTCGCGGCGCCGTTAATTCAAACCTTTTTCAAGAAACCAAAGGCTTTTTCAATAATGCGACGCGCTTCGAAATTTCGTCGACGTTTCGTCAAGGGCGTTTTCCTCGTCGGCGCGACCGTTCCGGTTTTGTTTTCGCCCTCGTTTTCGGAACCGTCCGTTGGAACGCCGCGTTTTTCGTTGAATCGCCCCCTTTTCGCCGCCGGGCCGAACGATAATCCCGCCGAAAATCGACTTTTCGAACCGGTTTCGTTAACGCTCGACGGTTCGTCGCTCGTTTCGGTTTTGGAGCGGTACGCCGAAATTTATCAATTCGCCTATTTTATCGACCGGCGCGTCGATCCGTCGACGTCGGTCGCGGGTTCGTTCGTCGACGTTCCTTTCGTCGACGCGTTGCGCAAGATGTTGGACGACGCGGAGTTAAGTTTTTGCGTTTTGAACGGTTCCGTCCTTTGCGTCGTTCCGAAAGACGCGGCGGGCGAGTTGCTTCTTCTTTGCGCGCTCCGGCGGGAAGCGGCGGCGGAACTCCCGAAAAACGTCGCGCAGCGGTTGACCGCGACGGTCGATTTCGCCGTCGAAGATTTCGCGGAACCGGCGGCGACCTTCGAGCGGTTGGCGAATCGTTCGCGGTTGAAGTTCGCCGGGTTCGATAAAACGCCGTTCGACCGTTGGCGCGCCGCCGAGTTTAAAAACGTCGTCGTTTCCGACTTGACGACGCTCCTTCTTTTCGGTTTCGACGTCGATTATCGTTACGACGCGGCGGAAAAAGCGATTCGGCCGGCGACGCTCGACCGTTCGCGGCAAGTCGAGCGCGTTTATCCGGAAGCCGACGCCGCAAAATTGCGAAAATCGGACTATCCGAACTGCCAATTCGCCGCCGCGCGACTCGACGGCGCCGACGCGGTTCAAGTTTCCGGGTCGTTCGCCGACGTCGCGAAGGTCGAATACGCCGTTTCGTTAATCAAACGCGAACGTTGGGCCGACGAAGCGCGTCGAAACGCCGACCGCCGAACCGCTCGAACGGAAGCCGACGCCGCGGCGGACGTCGCGAGCGCCGACGGAAAAACGAACGGAAAACGGAAATCCGGCGCGACAGGAGGAAAGCGGAAAGTCGTCTCCGGTTCGATCAAAAATAAGACGCTCAAAGACGTGTTCGCGTTCCTCAAAACGAACGTCGGGCTCGAGTGTTCGCTCGCTCCGTCCGCGACCGCCGCCGGTTTGAACCTTTCGACCCGAGTCAGCTGCGAGTTCCGCAACGCCGACGCGCAAAAAATCGCCGCGACGCTCGCGAAAGAGCTCGACGCCAAGTTCGAACTCGACGGCGACCGCGTCGTTTTCTCAAAATAACGCGCCGCGAACAAGAGAATTTCGGAAAACCGCCTCCCCCTTTTTTCGCGACGCGAGTCGTTTGCCTTCGTCGCGGTCAAGGGAAGCGCAACCGTCTGTTACGGCTCTTTGTCGAAGAGAACTTCGTTCGGATTGTCGCCGCCGAAAATGCGTTTATTAACAGCTTCCGGGCGCCAGTCTTCGCTATATTCTTCCGCGGGAATTAGTTCCGCGCCGGTAAAACCGTTCGCTTCAAACCAGCGCGCAAACCGCTCCGAAGTAATGTAAGTTTCGCCAAGCCCGCCTTTAGGTGTGAAAATATCGGTTCCGTCCCAAGACTCTTCGACAATTACCAACCGAGGAAGAACGCGAACGCGGCAGCCAAGGCAATAAGGGCACTTCGGTTCGTCTCCTTCGTAAAAAACGGTTTCCGAACGGCGATGGTCGATCGTCGCGCGTTTGAACGCCGCATACGCGAAATAATAAACGGGCGGCTCCGGAAGGTTCTTTCGACGTATCCTGTTGGCTTTCTTGACCTTAACAACGGAAACGGGGCCCGCGAAAGTCAGCCCGGTCAAGCCCGACGCTTCGAACGATTCTTTAAACTTCTCGGAAACCAAGAAATTCGAGTAGAAAACGACGTCGGCGAACGTCGGCGTATACAAGGTCAATTCCGTCTCGTAGGGCGGAACGCGGCGCCGCCAGGTTAACCAACTTCCGCAAACCGGGCAACGCGTCGACTCTTCCCAATGTTCCGGCGAACCGTCGCTCGGGCCCTCTTCCATATCCGGATAATCGGGATTTTGAAATTTTTTGTACCCGGGTTTGTTAAAAGCCGGCGTTTTCTCCAAAACGTAAAATTTCATCGGAAGTCCTTTCTTTTCGGCGCGTAAACGAGCGTTTTTCACTCGACCTTCTCGACGCGACCCCAAGGCGGCGGCGATTAAACCGCTCGCGCCCGGGCCCGGTTTGAAACGTCGAAAACGCGCCGTCGAACTTGTCGCGAGGCAATTGCCCAAGACGTTCGACGGCGCAAAATTCAACGTTCGCGACGCTTACGCGGCGTCGGGGCGTTCGGTTCAACGCTTGAAACTCGGTTCGCGATTCGGCCCGGCTTGCGAGTAATCGAACGGAACGAAGCCGATCTTCTCCGCCGGAGACCCCGGTTTCAAACGGAAATCGTTCGCGTCCGGATCGACGAACATCGGGTCGGCGACGAGTCCGCCGGCGTCTTGCCCGCTCTCTTGCGCCCAAGCGTCCCGCGTTTTCCCGACGAAGGTCGCCTCGCCCCCCGCGTTGAACCAAAGGTTCGAGCGGTACTCGGCTTTCGCCTTG
>JAFSFF010000491.1 GCA_017435375.1 Thermoguttaceae bacterium | reverse complement strand
GGCGGCGGCCCGGGCGGTTTCGGAGTCGGCCCCGGCGGCCCGCCTCCGGGACGTTAATCGAACCGACGGCGCGGCGGACTCGGCGCGAAAACGTCGAGTCCGACCGCTCTTTTCCCTCTTTCCCGCTCTTTTGCGCGACCGAAGCGCCGTCGACGAGGCGGCGTTCGGTCGAACGAAAACGACAACGATGAAAGATTATAAGAATAAAAAGACGAACCCGGTCGACGAATCGGGCCAATTTTTCGCGGCGAAGCTGACCGGCGTCAAGCGCGAGTACGTCCTGAAGGGCGAAACGGTTTACGCGTTGCGCGGCGTCGATTTGGAGGTGCCGCAGGGCGACTACGTCGCGATTATGGGCGCGTCCGGTTCCGGGAAGTCGACGATGCTGAACCTCCTCGGTTGCCTCGACCGTCCGACGAGCGGGAAGATTTGGCTTGGTCGCGACGACGTTACGTCGTTGGACGACGACAGCCTTTCGGAAATCCGCGCGTCGCGCATCGGTTTCGTTTTTCAATCGTACAACTTGATTCAACAGCTGACGGTCATCGAAAACATTGAGGTGCCGCTCTTTTACCAACGGAACGCGAACCTCCGCTCCCGCAAACGTTGCGTCGAGCTGGCGAATTTGGTCGGGTTGAGCCAACGCTTAAATCACCGTCCGACGCAGCTTTCCGGCGGTCAGCAACAGCGCGTCGCGATCGCTCGTTCGTTGGTCAACGACCCTTACTTTATCCTCGCCGACGAACCGACCGGGAACCTCGACTCGAAAACGACGGCGGAAATTTTGGATCTCCTCGACGAACTGAACGCGCAAGGCCGCACGATCATTTTGGTTACGCACGAAGACGACGTCGGCGCGCGGAGCAAGCGCATCGTTCGCCTCCGCGACGGTTTGATCGAGTCGGACGTCCGTTTGCGCCCGAACGATCCGCCGCCGAAACGCCCGGACGCGCTCGTTTGAGCGGCGTTAGGGCGCCGAAAATAAAGCGTTAAGCGACGTCGCCGAAACGATAAAACGTTGGGCGACGACGCGTTTGAAAATAGAAACGAAATTATGAGACACGCGTTGCGAACCCTCCAATCGGGGGTCAAAAGCCTTTATTTGCACCCGATGCGGTCGTTGTTGACCGTTTTGGGGATTTTCATCGGCGTCGCCAGCGTTATTTGGCTCCTCGCCATCGGCGAAGGGATCAGCCGCAAAGCTCAAGAGCAGATCGAGAGTTTAGGCGCCGACAACATTATCGTCAGCACGATCAAGCCGCCAAACGAAGCGCTTTCGGCCGGCGGCGGGGGCGGGCGTATGCAGTTTCCGGAGTACGGTCTGACGCGCGCCGACTACGCCCGCTTGACCGAAACGATTCCGACGGTAATTAAAGCCGCGCCGTTGAAGGACTTCCAAGAGACGTTTCAAAACGGAAGCCGCAAAATCGACGGTCGTTTGGTCGGCTGCACGCCCTCTTATGTCGACGTGGTGAAGATCGCGATGTTCGACGGTCGCTTTTTCAACGAGCAAGAGAACGACGAAGCGCGCGACTATTGCGTTTTGGGCGCCGGCGTCGCGGAAAAATTGTTCCCTTACGAGGAGCCGATCGGGAAGCTGATTCGCGTCGGCGAGAACTATTTTTACCGAGTGATCGGCGTCGCGCAGTCTCGCGACCCGTCGGCGGCGATCGGGTCGTCGATGAAGTCGGAGGATGATTCGTTCGACGTTTCCATCCCGCTGAAGACGATGGAGACGCGCGTCGGCGATACGGTCGTCGTTCGCCGCAGCGGCTCGATGGAAGGCGAAACGGTTCAGCTGAAACAAATTACGTTGAAGGTGAAAGACGTCGCGTCCGTTATGGAGACCGCCGACCTCATCAAGATGACGTTGGACGACTACCATACGAAGTTTGAGGATTACGGCGTTACGGTTCCGCTCGAGCTGCTCGAGCAGGCGAAGACGACGCGAATGATGTTCAACGTCTTTATGGGGCTGATCGCCGGGATTTCGTTGGTCGTCGGCGGCATCGGGATTATGAACATTATGCTGGCGACGGTTACGGAGCGCACCCGCGAGATTGGGATTCGGCGCGCGCTCGGCGCCAAACGCGGCGACATCGTGCGTCAGTTCCTGATCGAAACGATCGTCCTGTCGGTCGTCGGCGGCGGGTTGGGCGTTTTGGTCGGTTTGACGTGTTCCCCGGCGACGACGTTCGCGATGGCGGTGGTGAAGCGCGCGAATCCGGACTTGATCGCGAGTTTGCCGCCGATCGTGCAAGAGTTGAAGCCGATCATCGTTTACTGGTCGGTTCCGTTGGCGTTTATGATTTCGATTATCATCGGCGTCGTGTTCGGCGTCTACCCGGCGATTCGCGCCGCGAAGATGGACCCGATCGAAGCGCTGCGCCACGAATGATTGCGACGTTTTAACGTCTTGCGAACGGACGGTTTGCGCTTGCTTTTGGAAAGCGGGCGAAGCCGTCCGTTTCGGCGTTTCTTGGCGGCGCGTTGTTAACGTCAAAACGCGAAAATAGCGAAGTTGGCAAAAAGACTTCGGTCGAGCCGATTTTGCGGACGGCGGCGACGTTATTTTGGAAAAAACGTCGCGAATTTGCGGACGGCGTTTGACTTTCGGCGTCGCGTCGGTTACAATGAAGACGTTCGAGCCGACGCGCTTTTGGGTCGGCGATTCGCTAATTCATCGGAAATTTTTTGGGAGACCGAAAATGTCGAAATTCTTCGCTTTTGGCGCCGCGTTGTTGGCGTTTGCTTGCGCTCTTCCGTCGTTCGCTCAAGACGACGCGTCGAAATGCCCGGAAGGGTTCGTTCAACTCTTCAACGGCAAAGACCTGACCGGTTGGAAACCGTGCAAACGCGACTTCCACCCGTACCCGTTGCTTGAAATGACCGACGCCGAGCGCGCCGATTTCTACGCGAAACATCAAGCCGAATTTGAAAAATGCTGGACGATCGAAAACGGCGAACTCGTCAACGACGGGAACGGCCCGTACGCGTCGACCGAAAAATTCTACAAGGACTTCGAACTCCGTCTCGAATACAAAACGGTCGCGAAGGCCGACAGCGGCATTTATCTCCGCGGCAACCCGCAAGTTCAAATTTGGGACACGACGAAAGAGGGCGGCAAGTGGAACCTCGGCGCGGACAAAGGTTCCGGCGCGCTGTGGAACAACCAAAAGAACGCTCGTATGCCGTTGGTTTACGCCGACAAACCGTTCGGCGAATGGAACACGGTTCGCATCACGATGAAAGACGACGTCGTCAACGTTTGGCTCAACGGCAAACAAACGGTCAAAGACACGGTGATGGAATACACGTGGGATCGTAGCAAACCGGTTCCGCCGACCGGCCCGATCCAACTCCAAACGCACGGCGGCGAAATCCGTTGGCGCAACATCTTCATTAAGGAACTCTAATTGTCGCTAGCTTTACGACGATAACGTTCTAACGAAACGCGCTCCGGCCTCGAACGGTCGGGGCGCGTTTTTTCTTTGGTTGCGTTGTTCAACGAACGTCGTCCGACGTCGCGGTTTTCGAGCGAACGTTCGCGTTTGGGAGCGGCGTTCGCGGGCTTTGCGACTTTTCCGCTTTTCGACGAAACGCGTCTCGGTCTTAACGGTCGGGGCGCGTTTTTTTCTTTTTTTTTGACTTTTTTCGAAATTTTTGGCGTAAAACTTTCCCGACGGCGACTCTTAAGGGCGGAAATCGAAGACGCCTCGACGTCGCGGACGCGAAAGGGCGGCGAAATTTAAACGCGGTTGATTGGTTTAAAGGGAAGACGATGGAAATTTTGCTTATCGCGCTTAGTTTGGGAGCGATTCTTTCGGCGTTGGTTTCCGGCGCGGAAGGCGGCGTCGATTGGACGCGCTAACGATTGACGCAAAAACTATTTAGGCGGCGCCGGCGACGCGGGAAAGGGGGGGGAAGTCGAGCGTCGTTTCTTGGGCGGCGTTCGATTTTTTCTTGATTTTTTCTCAAAATTTTCTTGACGACGTTTTGTTGTTCTGTTACAATAAGAAACAAAGAAGCGGGAACGTTCGCCGCTCTTTTTATTCTTTTCGTTCAGAACGCGCCGTTTCGACGAGGCTCGCGTTGCGTTTTGGTCGCTTGAAAGGACGACAATAGAGGGAATCGTCGATAATACAAGATTTAAGCCTATTAAAAGGGAAAGAATTATGCAACGGAAAAACGAATTTTCGGAAAAAACGCTTGGCCCGACTCCGACCGACGAACCGAAAAACGCTCGGAAGTCCGGCGCGCGAACGGCGTTTCGCGTCGTTTATAGGGGCGTCGTCGTTTGTCTTGCTCTTTTGGGGCTCGGCGTCCTTATTGTCGGTTACAATGTGAAGCAAAATTTGGCGTCCAAGGCGGACTGCAACGCGTACAGTTTCGCGATGCGCGTCGGGAACGGAAGCAAAGCGGTCGAATTGGCGAAGCGAATCGAACGGCGCGGGTCGATCGGGGCGGATCAAGCCGACTATATGTTGGCGCAGGCTTACGAAGCGACCGGCGATTTCGATCGCGCGGCGGAATATCAAAAGCGGAGTCAAGGCCGCTATTATTACGATTCCGACGATTGGGCGCGGCTCGCTTACAAACGCGGGCAAAAGCGCGAGGCGTTCGACGCTTGGATCGACAAGGCGAAAAAAATTATTTCGCGTTCCTACTCGAAAGAGCAAATCGTCTTGGAGGCTTGGAACGAAACCGGCGTCGGAACCTTCGCCGATACAAGGGATTACGTCAAGACCAACGCTCGCGCCGCTTTCCGCGGCGACGCGACGAGGGAACGACGAGGGGACAAGTTGTCGCCTTTTACGACTTACGCCGATTTCCTTACCTTTATGGAAACCGAGTTCGCCGCGCTTCCGGAAACGGAAAAGGCGGAGCGCGCCGCCGCGATGGACTTTATCCGCTCCGTCGCGACCGACCCGAACGTCGAACGCAAAATTCGGTCGTAACGGTGAAAGGCGACAAGGCCGCGCGTCTTGGCGGAGCGGCGGCGTCGACGGCGAGCTGTTCTAAACGGCGGCGTCAAACGGGTTAGCTGGCGTCGTTTCCGACGTTGGGGACGCCGGCGAGAAAAATTTCGCGAAAATCTTTGAAAAATTCGCAAAATCGCGTCGGGGGGGCTTGCAATTTTACTCGGCGCGATTAAACTTTAATTCTAGAAGCGAACGGGAGACGTCGGCGGCCGAACGGTTCGGTTTGTGCGTTTTCCGTCGCGGTTTTGAGCGAAATCTAACGATGATTTGCATTTATCGACAATTTTACTGGCGTTCTTGGCGTCGCTCCAAGTGAAGCGTTCTTGAACCGTTAGCTCTTGCAAGGGCGGCGGCGTTCGAGAATCGCGAGCGTCCGTCGGTCCAAATTGCGTCGATATTTCTTTAAGCAAATGTTAAAACGGAAAACGCCGATTTTCCTTGCGTCGCGGCGAGCGACAAAAGAGCGGCGGCGAAAAATCGACTTCTTTTTGACGAAATCCGGCGTTCGCGTCCTGCAATCGACGTTTAACGACGTTATGTCGTTTTTGAGAACGAACCCGACTTTTGAAACGCATTAAAATCAATAATATCAACGTTTAGCGAGCAAGGAAAAGAAGATGAACTTTCGCGATTACCTGAAAAACTACCCGGACGAACACGGCCGTTTCGGCGAATTTGGCGGCTCGTATCTCCCGCCGGATCTCCAAAAAGCGTTCGACGAAACGACGCAAGCGTACCGCACGATCTGTCTGTCGCAACGCTTCATCGCGGAACTGCGCCGCATTCGCCGCGACTTCCAAGGCCGTCCGACGCCGGTAACGCACTGCGAAAACTTGTCGCGCGAACTCGGCGACGGCTCGTGCCAAATCTACCTGAAACGCGAAGACTTGAACCACTCCGGCGCGCACAAGCTGAACCACTGCATGGGCGAAGGCTTGCTCGCTAAGTATATGGGTAAAAAGCGTTTAATCGCGGAAACCGGCGCCGGGCAACACGGCGTCGCGCTCGCGACGGCGGCGGCGTATTTCGGTCTCGAATGCGAAATTCATATGGGCGAAGTCGACATCGCGAAGCAAGCGCCGAACGTCGCGCGAATGAAGATTTTAGGCGCGAACGTCGTTCCGGTGACGCACGGCCTGAAAACGCTGAAAGAGGCGGTCGACTCCGCGTTCGAATCTTACGCAAAGAATTATAAAGACTCGATTTACTGCATCGGTTCCGCGCTCGGCCCGCACCCGTTCCCGATGATGGTGCGCGACTTCCAAGCGTGCGTCGGGTTCGAGGCGCGCGACCAATTCATCGAGGCGAACGGTTTCGGCCCGGACGTCGTCTGCGCCTGCGTCGGCGGCGGGAGCAACTCGATCGGGATGTTTTCGGCGTTCCTGGAAGACTCGTGCGAAATCGTCGGAATCGAGCCGCTCGGACTCGGCCCGGAACTCGGAAACCACGCCGCGTCCACGACTTACGGCTCTAAGGGCGTGATGCACGGCTTCGAAAGCATTATGTTGAAAGACGAACCAGGCGACCCGGCGCCGGTTTACTCGATCGCCAGCGGTCTCGACTATCCGGCGGTCGGCCCGGAACACGCGTTCCTAAACTCCGTCGGGAGAACGCGTTACGAAGCGATCGGCGACGAAGACGCGGTCGAGGCGTTTTACCGCTTGTCGCGTTCGGAAGGGATTATTCCGGCGCTCGAAAGCTCGCACGCGGTCGCGTTTGCGATGAAGTACGCGAAGGAACATCGCGGCAAGACGATTTTGGCGTGCTGCAGCGGCCGCGGCGACAAGGACGTCGATTTTGTCGTCGAAAAATTCGGCTTCGGTGACGAGTTCCTCGCGAAGCGCGCGGCGGAAGGGAAACGCTTCTAAAATAAGAGGTTAGGAAGTTTGCGTTCGTTGGCGATTCGACCGAGCGAGCGCGACTTCCAAAGCGAAAGCCCCCGGCCGGTCGGCGACAAAATGTCGAATCGCTTCCAGCGCCCGGCCGGTCGGCGACGAAACGTCGAATCGCTTCCAGCGCCCGGCCTGTCGGCGGCAAAACGTCGAACTGTTTCCTAAAAATGACGCGGCGTCGTTCGTTCGAGAAGACGTCTTTTCGAACGAGCGACGCCGCGTTTGTTGTTAAGCGTTAAACGCTTGCCGTTAATAATGTTAAGGTTGCGTTAAAACAGCAAAACCGACGTGAGCGCGACGCCGCAGGGGATCGCGAAGAGCGGGACGACTTTCCAACCGAAGCGCGCGCCGCCGATTGAAAAAACGACGCCGATTTTGAAAAGGTAACTGAAAATCGACGCGATCATAATCAACTTCCAGCCGTCTTGCATCGTCGCCGGGTCGGTCGTCGCCAACCTCGCGACCGAGAGCGCGACGGCGTTCATCTCGACGAGACCGGAAATCGCGACCGACGCGACCGTTCCGAGGTTGCCGAAAAGCGCGTTCGACGCTTTGATCGCGAACAAAATGACGACGTAAAGCGCGCCGAAAGTTAGCGCCGTCTTCCATTGCGTCGGGTTTTTCTGTTCCGAAACGCCGCTCGACGAACCGGACGACCGAGCGTCGCGGCGGATTCGACGCCAAATCCAAAGCGCGGGCAAGATCGACGCCGCGATAAAAACGACCGACGCCGGAACGCAACGGTAAAAGAATTCTTGCGAAACCGACGCTTCTAAAATCAACGCTCGCGCCGTTTGCGTCGCCGACGCTAATAAAATAACGACCGCCGCGACGTCTCGGCTCGTCGCGCCGGTCGCGACCGCTTTCGAATAACTTGTCGTCGTTGCCGCGCTCGAAACCGCCCCGCCGACGAAGCCGCCGAAGAGAACGCCCGCGTTAGCCCCGTAAAACTTGTACACAATGTAACCGGCCAAACTCATCCCTACAATCAGCGCGACCGTTAACCAGGCTTCAAAAGGATTAAACGAGTCGAACGGGCCGAACGAACGGTTAGGCAAAATAGGCAAGACGACGAACGAAACGAGCGCGAACTGCATGATCGCGTTGAGGTCGTTTTCGCCGAGCGCGGCCGAAATCTCGTGCAGTTTCCGCTTAAATTGGAGCAAAATCGCGACGATCGCGCCCGCT
>JAFSFF010000053.1 GCA_017435375.1 Thermoguttaceae bacterium | reverse complement strand
GACCGCCTTCGACGAACGTTTCGTTCGGCGCCGCGTTCGACGCTTGCAAACGCGCCAGCGAGTCTTCCATCGCCGCCTTAACGCCCGGCAAGTCTTCCAAAATACCGGCGGCGGTCATGTCTTGAAGCGTTTTGGCGAGCGCGTTCGCGACGAGTTCGGAACTCGAAAAGAGCCCGGCGACGCCGTCTTCGACCGGCTTTTGCCCCGCGCCGTTTTCCTCCGTCCGCCGCTGACGCGCCAGCAACGTGCCGGAAACGCGAGCGACCAAGTCGGCCCGTTCGATCGGCTCGACGGAAGCGACGTATTTTTTCGTCGTTTCCGGGTGAACTTCCCCCGCTTGTTCCGCGACGACCGTCGCTTTAGACGCCGGCGCCATCCCCGGCTGAGCTTGCGCGACGCCGTGCGCCCCCAAAAGAAGCGCTCCGCAGAGCGTTCCGCGAATTAACGATAAGTTTGACACGTGTTCTCCTTCGAACGCAACCCCGATCGTCGCCGACTTCCGGTCGACGACGGCGACGGCGGCGCGCTCGTCGCGGTTCGCGTTCCCCTTAGCGCCGAGGCGGTCGAACGGCGGCGAACCGTTTCAACCGTCAAAATCAAAAGTTCGTTTCGACTTACAGGATACCCGAGTTTTCCAAAAGAGCAAGAGGCGCAAAACGCAAAAACGACGTATATATTAATAACGTATTAATAGACGCGCCGACGCGAGTCGATTCCCTTGCGTCGCCGACGCGGCGCGGAGTCTATTTTTACCGATTAATCCGGCCCTCGCTCGACGCGACCGTCGATTGGGGCGAACGTCGTCCGAGAAAAATTTTTTGCAAAAAATTTTTCATTTTTTTTCGCCTCGAAAGCCTCCGTCGGCGGCTCTTTTCCGGCGGTATGCAAAAAGGCTTTCAAAACAACGCTTTTTTTTTCAAAAAATTGAAATTTTCTCAAAAAGTTCCGATTATTCCGCTTGTTTCTCTTTACCCTCCCCTTTTTTTCCTTTTTTTTCTCAAAAGAACGCAAGTTTTCCTCCGAAAAATCCGATAGCGCAACCTCTCGCCGCCGCCGTCAATCTTATCTATTTTACCTAATCAAAACAGCCGCCTCAACCGCTCTTTCCAGCACATCCGACGTCTCCGTTACAACTCGTTATTTCGTGTTTTTTACACCGTTCGTCGCGACCGGTTTCCGCGGTAAAATCTCCAAATCCGGTTAAAGTCTCCCGAAAGGATTTTACGATATTGTAACCGCACAGGACTTCGGTCAACTTTTACACATCACGGAAAAAGAGGTAATCAGGGATGAAACCTTATTTTCAACGCGGAATCGCGCTGAGCGCGCTCCTTGCTCTCGCCGTCGGCGGCGGTTGCAAAGTCGGTTCCGATTATCGCCAACCGAACGTTTCGGAGCAAGTAAGCTCCTCGTATTCGGAAACGAAAGAAGAAGAACAAGTCCGCTCGATCGCCGGTCAAGACGTTACGAGCTGGTGGAGCCAAATCAACGACGCGACT
This sequence comes from Thermoguttaceae bacterium, assembly GCA_017435375.1. Lineage (GTDB taxonomy): Bacteria > Planctomycetota > Planctomycetia > Pirellulales > Thermoguttaceae > RUG369. The sequence continues at coordinate 1,570 of JAFSFF010000053.1, read as the reverse complement.
TTGGCGGAACTGACTCGCGAAGCGGTTTCCGGCAGCTTGACGCTTCAAGAAGCGTTATTCCGTATTCAATCGGCGCGCGCGGCGCTCGGTTCGACGAGTTCGAACCTCCTGCCGCAATTCGCGCAAGACGGCGGCTACGCGCACCAAACTTACGGCGGCCACTCGCAGAGCGTCTTCTCGACGGCGACCTCGATGGGTTGGGAACTCGACGTTTTCGGACGTATTCAACGCTCGATCGAAGCGGCCGACGCGAACATGGAGGTTCAACGTTGGCTCTATCGCGACGCTTACGTCATTCTCGTCGCCGACGTCGCGCAGGCTTACGTCGACGCTCGTTCGTACCAAGACCAAATTCGCAGCGCGAAAATTAGCATTTTGGTTCAACAATGCGTCGTCGATTACGTCGCGAACAACGAAGCGGCCGGCACGATGTCGCAACTCGACATTTATCGCGCGCTCGGCCCGATGCACAACACCGAAGCGACGCTTTCGATGTTGGAAACGCAATACCAACAAGCGATCAACCGTCTGTGCATCCTCCTCGGTCGCACGACCGGCGACGATTACGTCGCTTCGCGTCTCCTCGACGATCGCAAACTGCCGACCAAGGAAGAACTCAGCGCGCTCATGAACAGCGGCGAAGAGTCGGATCGCGACCAATTTGTCGCCATTATGCGTAACCTGCTCCTGGAAGACCTGCGCATTCCGGAACCGCCGCAAGAGCTTCTCGTCGGTATTCCGGCGGACTTGCTGCGTCGTCGCCCGGACATTCGCGCCGCGGAACAACGCATCGTCGCGCAAAACGCTCTCGTCGGCGTCGCGGTCGCCGACCTTTACCCGATGTTTACGCTGAGCGGTTCGTTCGGCCTCGAAGCCAATTCGTTCTCGAATATGTTCGACAGCGACGCGATCGCCGCGGGCGTCGGCCCGGCGTTCCGTTGGAACGTCCTGAACTTCGGCAAATATCGCTTTAACATCGAAGCGCAACGCTTTATGCAAGAAGAGTTGATCGCGTCGTATCGCCAAGCGGTTTTGGAAGCCGCCGAAGACGTCGACAACGCGTTGGTGATGTACGCCAACGAAAGCGGTCGCAACAAGAAATTGGAGCAAGCCGTCGAAGCGTACCTCGGCGCGCTCGAAAAGACGTTGGTCATCAAGAGCGCGGGCGCCGGCGACATTCAGCCGATTTTGGAAGCCGCGGCCGGTTTGGTCAACAACGGTCTCCAATTCGTTCAAAGCAAAGCGAATCAAACCGGTTCGGTCGTCCAACTTTACCGCGCTCTCGGGGGCGATTGGGACTCTTCGTCCGCCGCGTCCGCCGAGCCCGCCGGCCCCGCCGTCGCGAACGCCTCGGATTACGATCCTAAGGAAGATTGGGAACGTCGCCAAGCCGCCAACGAAGCGAGCGTTTCCGACGCGTTGGCCGCCGCGCAAGCGGATCGCGTCGAAACCGCCGACGAAAGCGTCGTCGAAAGCGTCGATTTTGAAATAGCCGCGGACGACGTACTCGAAGCGTCGCCGGAACTCGCCGAACCGATTTCCGCGCCGGCCGAAGACGCCTACGCGGACG
>JAFSFF010000490.1 GCA_017435375.1 Thermoguttaceae bacterium | reverse complement strand
CTCGACGGAATCGCGGAACTCGGATACGACCCGGCGTTCGGCGCCCGCCCGCTCAAACGCGTTATTCAACAACGGTTGCAAAACCCGTTGGCGTTGGAGTTGCTGAAACGTCCGGCGACGTTCGGCGGGGAAAACGCGCCGCGTCGACAGATTGTCGTCGACTTCGACGGCTCCGACTTCCGGTTTAACGTCGGCGGCGATAAACGTTGACGGCGAACGTTTTAAAAGACGTTAAAAAACGAACCGCGTTTCCCATCGGCGTTAATCGGCGGAAAACGCGGTTCGACGTTTCTTGCAACGTTAACGTTTAAAACGGGTTAACGTTAGTCGGCGAGGCGAACGACGAGCGGCTCGGCGGCGTTCTTTTCGACGGTCGTTTCAGCCGTCGACGTCTTGTCGCCGACGCGAACGGTTATTCGGTAATCGCCGAGAAAAACGCGAGTTGCGACGGTTCCGGCTTCGTTCGACGTCGCGTCGAGGTTCGAGCACCAAGTTTCGCCGACAAGCTCTTGCCAAACTTTACCGGCCGGGGTCGGCGTCCAATCGGCGCTGAAATACGCCGATTCCGGGCGCCAGTGCGAGCGTTCCCAAAAGCCCCAAACGAGGATTTCGTCGACCGCCGGATGCGAAAACGCCGCCGTCAGAAAGTCCCGCGTAAACTCGGCTTGGAACGCTTTGTCGGTCGCGTCGACGTCGTGTTCGGTGATCGAAATCGGGAGGCCCAACTCGGCGAAACGGTCGAGAATTTCGAGAAGGCGTTCCGGCGGCGTCGCGGTTTGACCGAAATGGCTTTGCATTCCGATTCCGCCGATCGGAGCGCCCGCGTCGATCAGCTTCTTAATCGCCCGAAAATACGACGTTTGCTTGCGGCGGTCGAGCCCTTCGCCGGAAAGAATCCCGTAATCGTTGATGAAGAGGCGCGCGTTCGGGTCGGCGGCTCGCGCTTCTTGGAACCAATCGGCGAGAATGTCGTCGCCTAAAATCTTTAAAATATCGTTGTTATCGTGAATTTCGTTGACGACGTCCCAATCGACGACGCGGCCCCGCAACGCCGACGCTTCGTCGCGGATGTGTTCGCGAATCGCGGCGTCGAGCGCTTCCGGATTCGACGCGAGTTCCCGCCAACGCGGCGTCGAGTTGCGCCAAGACGGCCAAACGAGGCAGTGTCCGCGAACGTCGATTCGGCGTTCGTCGAGCCAATCGAGCGCCCGGAAAACGTCGGCGCGGTTGCGGCGATTTTGCCAACCGAACCATTTAAGGTCGTTTTCGAAAACGGCTCGATTGCAGTACTTAACGAGGAAATCGCGGTAGGCGTCGGCGTCGGAGCCTTGCGCGAGAAGGCGACCGGCGACGACCGCCGTCCCCCAACCGAACGCCGAGCGCGTTTGGCGGATTTCGACCGCGGCGTTCGGAACCGGTTTTCCGTCGGCGTCGACAATTTGTAACGTTAAATCGCCCTTGCGGATTTTCTCGATGCGTTCTTGCGCGGCGGCTCGCCAAGGCGCGTCCGGCTCGGCGCCCTTATATCGCGGCTCCGAATTACGAAGCGTTGAAATGTCGAAATTTTTGCCGAACGACGAGAGCTTAACGTCGGCTATTTCAACGGTTTGCGGCAAGTAGCCGAGGAAGAAAACGATCGCGCTTTTCCCGGCGTCCCGCGACTCGACGCAGCGGAACGGAAGGGAATAGTCGCGCCAAGCGAGCCCGAGTTCGACGCGCTGGTTCAACGACTTAACGTAAGGCGGATCCGAGGTTTCGAACATCGGCCCGAGCGCGCCGAGCCCCGACTCCGTTTTCGCCGAAACCGTCCGAGCGCGGAATTCGAGGAGGAGGACTTCCCCCTTTTCGACCGGGCGGTCGACGAGAAAACGGAGCGAAAACGCCCAAGGCGATTCCGGCGTTTCGAAAATTTCGCAACGCGCGACCGGGCCGACGCCGTCCGCTTCGTCGTCGACGGAAATCGCGCCGATTCGGGTTTTACGAGCGTTCGCGGCGAACGTTTGCGCCGTCGACTCGAAGAGAAGTTCGCCGGTCGGGCGTTCGTCGAAAGTCGCCGTTTCTTGGGCGGTTGCGGAAGGCGAAGGAACAACGAACAAACCGAACGCGGCGGCGAGCGTCAAACCTAAATAGGCAAGCGTTGAAAACGACGGCGAACGACGATAAAAAAGAGAAAAACGGCGCATCGGGGACTCCTGCGAATGTTGAAAAGGAACGCGACCGAAAAAAGCGTTCGAAAACGGAACGCGGCGGCGAAACGCGTCGCAAGGAATTTCGCCGCGCCGTCATTTTACCAAAAACGGCGACGGTTTGCAAGAATTGCGTTCGGCTTCGAACGCGTTTTTTCCCGTTTCTCTTGACTCGGCGGCGCAAATTTTCTATAATGCGGCGCCCGTTTTCGACCGTCGGCGCCGTCGGCTTGACGTCGGAATCGGACGTTTGATTTTTAAGTTTTTGAATCGTTAATTTTCTCTCTTGTCGCGACGTCGGCAACGCGTTGAAAAAACGTCGGTTGCGAAACGACGTCGTCGAGGAGTCGACAATGAAGATTGTTTGCGTCGCGGGCGCTCGTCCGAATTTTATGAAAATTGCGCCATTAATTCGCGTTTTCAAAGAGCGTCCGGAGTTCGAGCCGATTCTCGTTCACACGGGCCAACATTACGACGAGAAAATGTCGGGGCTTTTTTTCCGCGAACTCGAAATTCCGCTTCCGGACGCAAATTTGGGCGTCGGCGGCGGGTCGCACGCGGTCGCGACGGCGGAGACGATGAAGGCGTTCGAGCGCGTTTGCCTCGACGTTAAGCCGGACGCGGTTCTCGTCGTCGGCGACGTCAACGGAACGCTCGCTTGCGCGTTGGTCGCCGTAAAGCTCGGAATTCCAACGGTTCACGTCGAAGCGGGCCTTCGAAGCGGCGACCGAACGATGCCGGAGGAAATCAACCGTATCGTCGTCGACTCGATCTCCGACTTCCTCTTTTGCACCGAGAAAAGCGGCGTCGAAAACCTTGCGAACGAAGGGGTTGCGCCCGAACGCGTTTTTCTCGTCGGGAACGTGATGATCGACTCGCTCCTAAGGAACAAGGCGAAGGCCGACGCGCTTCCGACCCTTGAAACGCTCGATTTGGAGCCGCGACGGTATGTAACCGCGACGTTGCATCGCCCGCGTCTCGTCGACGACCCGAAGGCGTTTGCCGACGTGTTGGGCGCGTTGGAGGAGATCGCCGCCGAGACGCCGATTATCTTTCCGATTCACCCGCGCACTCGCAACCGCTTGACGGAGTTCGGTTTAGCGGAGCGCGTTGAGCGAATCGCGAACTTGCGGCTCGTCGAACCGCTCGGGTATCTCGACTTTTTGAAGCTGAACGCGAACGCTTTCGCCGTTTTGACCGACTCGGGCGGACTTCAAGAGGAAACGACGGCGCTGGGCGTCCCTTGCTTGACGCTGCGCGAAAACACCGAGCGGCCAATCACTTGCGAAATCGGAACGAACCGCTTGGTCGGGCTCGACCCGAGCGCGATTTTGGCGGCGTATCGCGAGCTAAAGAACGGAACGGCGCGAGTTGGCGAAATTCCGCCTCTTTGGGACGGGCGAGCGGCGGAGCGAATCGCCGACGTCTTGTCGCAAAAACTCGCTCGACGCTAAAAGCGAAAAGAAAACGAAAAGAAGAAAAGAAGCGATAACGATTAACGATTAACGATTAAGCGTTTTAAACCGTTGAAAAGATAGGGGTTGCGATGAAAGTAACGGTAGTCGGCGCCGGGAATTCCGGTTGCGCGCACGCGGCGATTTTAGCGAAACAAGGCGTCGACGCAACGCTCTTTAAAACGACGAACGGCAAGACTTCGAACGCGTCGAACGACGAAAATTTCGACCGAATCGCGGCGGCGGGCGGCGTCGTTTTGAACGCGCTCGACGGTTCGTCGGAGTTTGTTCCGTTGGCTTGCGTTACTCGCGACCCGAAAATCGCGTTTGCGGAGCCTTCCGACGTCGTTTTAGTGTTGACGCAAACGCTTTATCATCGCCAGGTTGCGGAGATTTTGTCGGCGAACCTGAAACGGGCGAAACTACTTCTTGTCGCGCCCGGTTATATGGGAAGTTTCTATTTTTGGCGCGCGTTGCGAGACCGCGTCGAGATTTTCGCCGAGGGGGAGTCGACGCCTTACGACGCTCGGTCGGAGCGGGGCGAGGCGAATATTTGCTTCAAAAACGTTCGGAACGCGCTGAGTTTCGTCGACCCGACGCGTCGCGAAGAGGGGTTGGAGATCGCCGCAAGTCTTGTCGATACTTACCGTTACTACCGGCGCAACGTCGCGGAGTCGGCGCTGCACAACCCGAATTTGATCGTTCACACGGTCGGCGCGATCACGTCGGCGGCGCGCATCGAGTACGCCAAGGGCGAATTTTGGATGTACCGCGAGGCCTTTACTCCCGCGATTTGGCGACTTGCGGAGCGTCTCGACGACGAGAAAAAGGCCGTTTTGACCGCGCTCGACTGCGAGCCGTCGCCGTATCTCGACGAATGCAAGTTTCGCAACGAAACGGATTTAAGCGTCGACGCGCTCGAAACGTTCCGGCGGTACGGTCGCGAGGGGGGGCCGAAGGGGCCGACGTCGGTGAACACGCGCTACCTTTACGAAGACGTCCCGAACGGTTTGGGCTTGCTAAGTTCTTTGGGCGCGGCGCTTGGAATCGCGACGCCGATCGCCGACGCGCTGATTTCGATCGGCGGCGCTCTTCTCGGTCGCGATTTCCGAGCGGAGGCGCGAACCCTTGAAAAATTGGGCGTTACGTTGGCCGACGTGCGAGCGACGCACCGTCGTTGAATCTTTTGACGACGTCTTGTCAAACGCCGCGCTTTCGTCGCGAGACGAAACGCGGCGCTTTTTTTGCCTTTTTCTTGCTTTCTCGTTTATTTCCTTGCAAACGGCGTCGCGCGTCGGTATAATGAAAAGCGCAAGGTTTGCGACGCCTTGCCGAATCTCAAAAAAACTCGAACGAAAGAACGGCGAAACGACGTCGCTCAATAACCGCCCGCGTCGTTGCAACGTTAAGCGTCGCCGCGACTTCCGGCTAAGGAAACGTCCAATGAAATACGAACGTAACGATCCGCGCCTCCCGTCGACTAATATTACCGACCAAGAACTCATTCGAATTCGTCTAAAACTCGGCGACGTTTTCGAAATTTCCACCGAACGTTATTGCGAAGTGCGCCCCAGTTACCTTGAAGGCTGGTTGAACAGGAAGGAGCGCCCCGTCGTCTCGCCTCGCGGATATATTTACGGACAAGTCGTTTACGAAATTCTACTCCCCGACTGGAACCAAGGCCGACGCCGCCTGCTCCTTCGCCTGTTCGAAGGCTCGTTTGCCGAACCGCTGGAAATGCAAGACGTTTTGCGTTTACCGACGCAGTTTCACGCGTATATCGGCTATTATGCCCCCGGCGATTTGCGAGCCGACGACGTCCTACGCGTCGTTGGAAACGTCGAGCCGCCGGAACGTTACCGCGAACCGCCAATAACGAAACGGTACGAGTTTTACGAGCCTTGGAAACAAAAGATTTGGACGGTTGGAACGAACGTTTACGCGTCGGAGGGGCTGGAACGTCGCACCGTCGGCCCGATTCTTCCCGACGAATATAAAAATTGTCCCGACGGCGAAACGCTTAAAGGCGCCAGAGGCGTCGCCGTCCTTTTGAGCCGTTGGGAAACGGGTTGGACGGATTCCAGCGATACGGAGCCGACGCCGCCGGCGAAAGTCGTCCCGCACGAAGAGCCGAATTGGGCGGATTGGGACGAAATTAGCAAGCGGCGAGAACGTGAAATATGGTGGGAAAATTATCATAACGAAAATTTCCCTTACTCGCTCGTCGATCCTTGGAAGGTTGTCCCGAAGCAGAGCCAGGCCCAAAAGCGTCGCAACTCGATTAAAAAACCGCTGTTGCAACTTTTGAACGAGTTCGACCGAATCGCGCAAACTTACGAGGAAATCGGCGATACGGACGTCCGGGAGCAAATCCGCGACGCGCTAAACGACGGCTACGTAACGCCTAAGGACGGTTTCGAACTCCCCGAGACGTTTGGGATGTTCGAACCGGACGGAAACGCGCAAGTCGGCGCCGCGTTGCGCCAATTCCTCGCCGCCGCGAACAAAATCGCCGCGCAACGCAAAAACCTGCAAACCGCGAAAGGTCGCCTGCGCTCCATTCAAGACGAGAACGTAACGTCCGACGCCGGGACGCTTTACGACGAATACTGGGGTTACGTCGACGAAGACGAGTTCGACGAGGTATAACCGCGCCTTGCTCCAGTGAATCGATTTTAAGCGACGTGTTGTAAAATATGACGACGCTAAGTCGCTCCAACCGCAGCGTCGTGGAGTAAGCCGCCCAAACGTCCGCGATAATAGCGAAGATTTTAAGACGATAAACGACAACGGGTTAAGGTGGAGAAAATGGACGCCGAAAAGCCTTTTTCGCTGGAAAATCTCGACGAGTTTCAATTGGAAATCGTCCGGCGCCCGATCGAAGAGATTGCCGCGTTTTATCGAGAACACGTCAAGCGCGTTTCCTGCGTCGAACTTCCGCCCGAAGCGCTGGCGGAGGCGTTCGAGGAATTGTATCCCGCCGACTTCGGGCAAAAAACGTCGCCGATAAGATACGGTTTCTCGCCGGTTAGCGCGCCCGACGTTTCCGTCTCTTTCACGCCGCGCAGTAACGGACTAGTGTTGCGAGCCGGCGGGGCGAGAACCGGCAAAACGTCGGTTTTCAACTTGCGTTACGCGAAGTCGGACGGTTATATTTGCGAATTACGCGAAGATGAAGAATCGTGGCGCGACTACAAAATCTTGCGTTTGATACGCGTTATGTACGACGGGCGCAACGTCTTTTGGCAAGAGGGCGAGCCGTATCCGTTCGAGCGCGTCGAGCAATACTCCGACCGTAAAATCAAGCG
>JAFSFF010000489.1 GCA_017435375.1 Thermoguttaceae bacterium | reverse complement strand
TGCCTAAAAAGCCGAGAATCGGGATCGCCCAAATGAACGCTTTGACGAGGCCGTACTCCGTTTCGCGGCGGTCGAACGCGTCGTCGGCGAGGAAGCGCAGTTCTTGGTCGAGATCGTCCGGGGAACCGCCGTATTTGAGGAAGTCGAGCGCGTCGCGCAAGCGGCGAAGGAACGTCGAATCGCCGCGGACGGCGCGAGCCTTTTCGAGCGTTCGCAAGTAACCGTCGACGTTGGCGAGCGGTTCTTTTTCGGCGCGTTTCGGGGGAAAAAGGCCGCCGTCGAGCGCGCGACGTTCGCGAATCGATCGGAAGAGCTTGAAGCTCAAATCGCAAAGTCCGACGCAAAACATCGCGATCGTCGCGTATTCGACCGGGTGTCCGGCGCAGTAACGGACGAGCGTTTCGTTGGCGATCAAGCCGCCGTTCAACGCGAAGTAAAAGGCGAACGTCGCGCCGAGGCCCCAAAGGATCGGCGAGGCGAGAAAACCGAGGAGTTGTTTCTTCATATCGCTGGCGAAGCGCCGCTAAAACGACGGAAATAAACGGTTGAGCGAAAACGATTAAGCGAACGAGGGAAAAAACGAGCGGCGATTAGAAGTCGTACCAAATCCCAAAACCGTATTTGCTTTGGTGATTATGGTGGAATTGGTACAAGTCGTCGCCGCCGTTGAAATACTCGAATCCGAGGCGGAAGAGCGAGTTCGACGCGCTTCTCCATTGGAGACCGGTTTGCGCGGCGAGGTAACCGCCGAAATCGCGCTCTTCGTAAAGGTGCGCGTGCGTCGCGAAGAACGGAAGCGCGACCCAATTCGACATATTCGGGTTAAACTGCGGCGAATATTCGAACCCGAATTGGAATTCGAGCGGCTCGGTCGTTTCGCCGGTGTGGAACGCTAAGTCGGCTTCGGCGTACATTCGGACGGCGTCGGTCGGCGTGAAGGCGAAACCGAAGAGAACCGAGTCGCGGGAGTAGTGGACGCGCGGTCGGAAATCGTCCATTAGGTAGTTGTCGCCGAGGTGCGAACTAACGTGATAGTAGCCGGTTTTGAACTGCCAACGTTTCGTTCCGTAAACGAGCGGGACGCCGGCGCGGTAGTCGGTCGCGGCCAAGTTGCGGTTTCGTTCCCAGTCGAGGCGCAGGAGCGCGGCGCCTTCGAGTTCGAGTTCCCAACCCTCCGGACGAACGGCGTCGGTCGTTCCGTAACGAAAGATCGGCGCGCGTCCGCCGAGCGTAATATCCCAAAGCGTTCCGTAATCGTCGTCGTAAGTAATAATGCTCTGCAGACGCGGCTCTTTGCGACCGGCCAAATACGACGGATACATCAGCCCTTGCGGAAGTATTTGCGGCGTCCAAGTTTGCGAATTGGAGTCGGGGTCGATCCAACGTTCGCGGAACGTGTCGCCGTCCTTGGCGGCGGTTTCGACCGGATAACCGAAAAGACCGGTCGAGCTTTTGCGCGCTTTTTCAGCCCGGGCTTTTTCGCGGCGAGCGAAGACGTCGGCGGTCGCGGCGTCGAGGAACGCGTCGGAGCCGACGTCGGCGCTTGGCGGCGCGAAGACGGCTTCGTTCGTTTCCGGGACGTAAACGTCGTCGGCGTAATATTCTTGGTCGTAACTTTCGTCTTCGTAAGTTGTTTCGTCGTAAGTTGCGTCGTCGTAATACTCGGCGTCGCTTGAAACGGCGTCGAAATCGTCGATTTCCGTTCGCGGCGTCGCGAACGCGGTCGACGCGAGGAGAGCGCCGACGACGGCGAACGAAAGCGCCGTCGCAACGGGGCGGCGCCGTCGCGGATTCCGTTGGAAAACGTTGAATTTCAACATGTTAAACTCGGTTTTGCCGCGTTGGACGAAGGCGAACGCGTCGCGTTCGGCTCCGGCCTTGAAACAAGCGCGGACGTTAAATTAAGGGAAACGGGAAAGAGATACCGGCGCAAGATAACAAATTTTGACGAAACGCGCAACGGCAATTTTTCGCGGCGTTTTCGCGACGAGAAGAAGCGCGGAGCGGCGGCGAGGGAAAGAGGACGAAAAGAAAAAACGCGCCGTCGGCGAACGGGCGACGACGGCGCGAAGAAGAGTCGGTTTAACGTCGAGAAACGCGGCGCTTTAGAAAAGACATTTGAAACGGCTCGCGGCGGCGCGTTTGTCCGGAGCGTTCAAAATCGCGGCGCCGACCGCCAACCGTTCGAAACCGGAGTCGAACGCTTCGTCGCAATTTTGGAAGTCGACGCCGCCGAACGCGAAAAGCGGAATCGACGGTTCGCCTTCGACGCGGTCGACGATCGTTCGCAGGAGCGCGGTTCCGGTCGGCTCGCCCGTTTGCGACGCGAAGACGGGGCCGACTTCAAGGAAGTCGAGGACGCCGAGTTCTCCGGCGCGAAGGCCCGCCTCCGCTTCGTCGAGCGTCGAAACGGTCGCTCCGAGAAGGGCGTCCGGGCCGAGCGTTTCGCGAGCGACGTTCCAGTCGAATCCGCGGTCGACCGTCGCGCCGTCGAAAGAGAGGGCGGCCGCCCAATCGACGTAATCGCGGAGGAAGAGGAGCGGGCGTGACTCGAAGTCGCGCGTTTGCGAACCGGGTTCCCGCCACCGTGTGAAGAAGCGTTCCGTTTGAGCGTCCGGCGCGTCGGCGGAGTTCGGGTCGACGACGATTTGGAAAACGTCGATTTCGGCGCGCAAAAGGTCGCGGAGTTCGCCGTCCGGGCGCGCCGGGTCGACGTAAACGCAAAGGGACGCGGTTTCGAGGCGGGCGCGGCGCGCTTCGCGATCGGTTTTCGGGCGGTGAGAACCGCCGAAAATAAAGGGCGCGGCGACCGATTCCGGTTCCGGCTCCGGTTGCGGTTCCGGCGCGAGCGTCGGTTCCGCTTTCGGTCGGGGCGGTTCCGGCGCGACGGGCGCCGGCGTTTCGCGCGGTTGCGGCGCGGGCGTCGGTTCGACGGGGGCGGCGAACTCGGCGGCGAGTTCTTCGAACGGATCGGAACCGCGTCGGGCCAACGCGTCGAAGGCGATCTTTTCGAGCGAATACGCGGCGTATCGGATTTGCTCCCAATCGCGAGCGACTTCCGGAGCGACGATTTTCGAGTATTCTTCAAGACTGCGCGCCGCTTCTTGGAGACGCGCGAAGTTCGCGGCCAACACGTCGGCCAACGACGTTCGGCGGTACTCGTCTTCCGTTTCGACGCGGGTTCCGACGTCGGCGTCGACGTCGCGAGCGTCGAGGCGTTCGCGGCGGTCGAAGCGGTTTTGCGCGGCGGCGAAGCGATGTCGCGTTTCTTTAAGGCGCGCGGTCAACTCGGCGTCGTCTTCCAAAAATCGGGCCGCGTCCTCGACGACGCGGAGCGCTTCGCGACCGCGGTTGGCGGCGGCGTCCAAAATGCGGTAAATTTCTCGTTTCGACATCGGGGCGACTTTCGACGAATCAAGAAGCGGCGGAAAAAGGAAAAATAAAGGAACCGAACGGCGCGCGAGAAAAACGTCGTCCGCTTCTTTTATTTTGCTCTTTTCGAGCGCGGCGGAAAGGGGGGAGGGCGCTTTTTTCCGCTTTTTTCCGGCGTTTTTCAAACGCGAAGCGGCGAGCGGAACGTCCGAAACGTTCGACGAGGCAAAACGGGCAAGACGCGTCGACGAGCGAAACGGGGGGCTCCGCGGCGTCGGCGGCGTTTGCGCGAAATTATTTCGACGACGTTTCAGCGCGGCGACCGAGCGCGTCCCAATCGTCGGCGATTCGGCGGAGCGCTTCGTCGAGCGAAACGGCGCGGAACCGCTCGGCGTCGGCGTCGACGCGGCGTTCGAGAAGGCGTTTTTCGCGAAGTTTGGCGAGCGCGTCCCGAGCGTCGAAATCGACGCGGAGTTCGAAATTGTCGGCGAGCCAACGCTCCGCGGCGTCGTCGATTTCGCGCTCGGTCGCCCAGCCGTCGCAAAACGACGCGGCGAAATAACCGAGGATAAGCTCCTTCGTCGCCTGCTCTTCCGCCATCGAGACGAGAAGCGAAATCGCGGCGCGGTTCGAGGCGAGCGTTTGATAATAAAGCGAACTCGAGTAACGTTCCCAATACTTCGTTCGACGGTTCAACAGCCCGAACGCGCTCTTGATCGACGCCGTCGCGAAGCTGAACAAAAGGACGAAAAAGCCGAACAACGTGATCGCCGACGCGAGAAAAAGTTTCAGCGACGCCGCGACGACCGTTCCGAGGAAGCCGCCGCCGATCTTCAGACCGTCGAAGAGCGGAAACGCCAGCTCGACGCGAGGCGCCGCCAACTTCAAGTCTTCCAGCGGAACGTTTTTGAAGAGCTTCAAAACGATTTCTTGGTTTTCCGCTTGCGTTTCCAGTTCGTCGTCGCCGTCGATTAGCTCGGCGAAAAACGAACGAGAACGAGGTTTTAGGCGCGCCAAGACGCAAACGCGGCTCAAGCGTTCGCTCTCGATTTCGACGACGCGACCGGCGCACTTCCAACGCGGATAGGCGACCGGCTCCGTTTTGACGACGCCGCGAACGAAAACGCGGTGTTCGAAAAAGTCGTCGTAACGGGCGACGACCGGAACCGAACCGGGGCGTTTGAGGCTTAAACAACGATTTAGCTCGTCTTGCGGCAACTCGAAAAAGTTGGCGTCGCGCAAAATTTTCAACGCGGAAGCGAAAAAGTCGTCGCGGCGGCGCGCTTGCGTTTCCGGTTCGAGCGTCGGTTCGCCGAGCGCGTCGGCGTCCGGGTCGAACGGCGCGAAAGCGTCGTAAAGTCGGCGTTCGTCGCGGAAAAAGTCGAAGTGAACGCGTTCGGCGCAACGTTCGGCGAAACGGCGTCGAGCGGCGCCTTCGTCTTCCGTCGGCGCGGACGCGACGAGGCGGTCGACGAACGTCGCGAAACGGAGCGGGAGGAAGTTTTCGCGCGGAACTTCGGCGCCGAAGAGCGCGTCGACGTCGAGCGAACAAGCGAGCCGCTTCGGACGAAGCGCGGGAATCCAACGCTCCGCGCGAACGAAAAGGAACTCGAGACGGTCGAAGACGAGGTCGAGAATCGGCTCCAAGTCGCAGTTCAACGCGGCGCGAGGGAGCGCGGCGAGCTTGCGAAGGAACGGTTTCGACGGCGCGGCGGGTTTCATCGGCGAAAAAAGAGAAAACGGGAAAAAAAGGAAACGGCGCGAAATAAAAAACGACGGCGCGTTAAACGAACCGTCGTTTTTAATTGTCGGACGCGGCGCGGCGGAACTTGAGTCGAACCGCGTCGGCGCCGGGCGTTATTCGGCGTCGGTTTCGATCGTAATGTCGTACTTCATCGAGCCTTTGACGTCGATCGTTAAGCCGCTTTGGTCGGGGTTCGAGTATTTCGGCGGAACGTCGTTGACGGTCTCGTGCATTTTGGCGGTCGCGTCGAGCATCGTCGTTTCGATCGCTTCGCCGAAGCGCATCGTTTCGGTGAGGTAAACTTTGTACGTTCCGGGCGGAACGCCGTCGCCGGGTTTGAGCGTGCGCATCTCGAAGGTTCCGTCGTCTTGGATCGAGCCTTTGCAGATGATTTTATCGTCGGTGAAGTTGACCGTCCCTTGCGTCAGCGGGGAACCGTCGGCGAACGTAACTTTGCCGGTAACTTTCGGTTTGCCGCAACCGGTCGCGACGACCGCGACGGCGAACAAAAGCGCGCAAAGGGTTAAATAGCGAGGGGTTTTCATCGGCGGGCCTTTCCGTCGGTTGAGGTTTTAACGGGAATTTAAGGAAAGGGAAAAGGAAGGGAAGGGAGGGAAAACGGAAAGCGAACGCGCTCGGAGCGGAAAGGGCGAACGCGTTCGCTTTCGACTGTTCTAGAAGCGGAAATCAGTTCGCTTCCGGGGTTTGACCGTCGTCGACGGTGGCGAAGCGACCGAGAATCGTGTGCGCGGTCGTCGAAGCGAAGTAGCGGACGGAACCGTCGCCGAGGAGGAAGTTCGCGCCGCCCGGGTGCCAAGAGCCGAAACCGCAGTTGATCGACGCGTGATTGTCGGCGGCCAAGTTGTCCCAAGGCCCGGCCAAACCGTTTTGGAGCGTGCTGTACGGTTTGCCGTCTTGCCAATAGTTGACCAAGCAACGGAAAACGGACGCGCACCCGGTCGCTTCGTTGGCGCAGAGGTACGAACAGTCGTGGCATTGCGACCAGTTGTTCGTCGACGGAGCGGTCGTGTTGCAGACGCCGAGACCGTCGATCGGAATATGTTTTTCGCCGATGAAGAATTGGTTGCTCGTCCCGTCGGTGATACGGGCCATCGTGTCGCGCGGTTGCCAACGACCGAACGCGTGGTCTTGGCATTTCGAGCCGCGGAACGCGCCGCGTTGGTACGTTTGACGGTTTTCGTAGTCCGGGCGGACGACGCGGACGTAATAGTGGCCGTCGTGGTTCGACGCGGACGATTTGCCGTTTTGCGACGAGTTCGAGTCGGTCGACATAACGATGGCGTAGTCGGAGCTGGGGCCGGCCGAGCAGTCGCCGGTCGACGTGCTAACGTAATCGATGGCGGCCGGAGAGGAGCGACGCGTCGGGCAGACCATATACGGAACGGCGGCGAAGCCCTTTTTCTCTTCTTCGGTCAGCGTAACGCCGTTCCAACCGCCGCTGGTGTTCCAGAAGTATTGGCCGAGCGTAACGAAGCCGCCGTCGCCGGTTTGGTCTTTGCAGAAGCAGTCGTAGAGCGCTTGTTGTTCCGCGAACGGGTAGATGAGGCCCCACATCGTCGCGCGGTGCCAAGCGACCGCCGCCGGCGGAAGACCGCCGCGAGCGTCGTTAAAGTTGTGGATCGCGAGACCCATTTGCTTCATGTTGTTCGTGCATTGCATCCGACGCGCGGCTTCGCGAGCCGCTTGAACCGCCGGCAAGAGCAAGCCGATCAAAATCCCGATGATGGCGATGACGACGAGGAGTTCGACGAGCGTGAAGCCGCGTCGGTAAAATCGGTTTTTCCCCCCCCATGTTAACAAGTTGGGACGTCATAAGTAACCTTTCGCGTTAAAATATAAAGTAATAAACGGTAATTACGATAATTGCCGAATCGGTTGAAAAGTGAAAATAGGTAGGCCGAATTGAAGCGCGTCGCGCTTGCCGAGCGTTCGAAGCGTTTTTCAACGTCGGAACGTTAATTGTTAACGCGTCGAAGGCGGCGAGGTTCCGCGTTTCGAGGAAATTTTCCGGGAATAAACGAAAAGGACGGTTAAGGTTGCGACGGTCGACGCGGCCAACGTTTCGGCGGCGGCGATCGCGGTGAAAAAGAAAACGGAAAAAACGAGACGAAAAAAAGGCGACGAACGGCGAAAGCGCGTCGCGACGACGGAAAATCGGAAATAGTCGGACTTTCCGCCGCTTACAAACGTTATTTTAACGAAGACAAAAAGCGATTGCAAGTTTTTTCTCGCTATTTTTAAAGATTTTTGGAAAAATTTTTTCGCGTCGCCGCTCGGCGCGTTCGATTTTGAGGAGAATGTGTTAAAGAATGATTGTCGCAACGAAGTTTCGGCGTGAAAATAGGCGCGCTTCGGAAAATTAGGGAAGGAAAAACGCGTCGAGCCCTTGACAAAAAGGGAAAAAACGCCAATAATAACGGCGTGCGCTTTCGCGAAATCGTCGAACGGCGTTTTTTCGCGGGTTAAGCGCGTTTCTTTCCGACGGAGCGCGTCGACGCCCTTTTTCGCTGTTTCAACTTTGACGACTCCTTCCGATTTTTCCAAGCGAACGAAGCGGGCCGCCGTTTGGCAAGCGTTCTTTACGTCGGGAAATACCGAAAATTTAAGGGAGGTTTTCTGTAATGAAAATCAACAATCGTTTTGCGATCGGGCTTGCGTCGGCGCTTCTCGCGTCGACGTTCGCTTTCGGGACGACCGACGTCGTTCCGTGTTTCGCGCAAGATAACGCTCCGGCGGCGGTCGCCGTTGAAAATACCGAAACCGAAGCTCCGCAAGCCGACGCCGCGCAAACCGTCGCGACGGAAGGCGAAGCGCAAGCCGACGCCGCGCAGGCCGAACAAGGTTCGGAGCGCGCTCCGTTCTTCGGCTTCTTCGGGTTCCTTTGGGTTCTTTCGTTGGCCGGTTCGGTCGCCGCGCTTGTTTTCGCGGTCAAGTTCTTCAAGACGATGATGAAGGCCGACGAAGGGAACGAAGAAATGATCAAGATCGCGTCGGCGGTTCGCAAGGGCGCCAACGCGTATCTGAAGCAACAATATAAAGTCGTCGCGATTTTCTTCGTCGTCATTTGGGCGTTCCTGATGTACTTGGCTTGGGGCCCGGGCGTTCAAAACAAGATCGTTCCTTGGGCGTTCCTGACCGGCGGTTTCTTCTCCGGTTTGGCCGGTTGGTTCGGGATGAAAACGGCGACTTGGGCTTCGTCGCGCACCGCGGCGGGCGCTCAAAAATCGTTGAACGAAGGTCTGCAAGTCGCGTTCCGTTCGGGCGCGGTTATGGGGTTGACGGTCGTCGGCCTCGGTCTTCTCGACGTCGTTCTTTGGTTCGGCGCGCTGTACTGGATTTTCCCGATGTTCAACTGGACGATGGACTTGACGGAAATTACGGTCGTTATGCTCTGCTTCGGGATGGGCGCCTCTTCGCAAGCGTTGTTCGCTCGCGTCGGCGGCGGCATCTACACGAAGGCCGCGGACGTCGGCGCCGACTTGGTCGGTAAAGTCGAAGCCGGGATTCCGGAAGACGACCGCCGCAACCCGGCCACCATCGCGGACAACGTCGGCGACAACGTCGGCGACGTCGCGGGGATGGGCGCCGACTTGTACGAATCGTACTGCGGTTCGATTCTTTCGAGCGCCGCGCTCGGCGTCGCCGCTTACGCTTCGATGAACGCGCCGATTTCGACGCAAATGAGCGCGCTCTTCCTGCCGATTCTTTTGGCGGCGGTCGGGATCGTTCTCTCGATTTACGGCGTTTTCCTCGTTCGCACGGACGAAAAAGCCGACCAAGGCACGCTCTTGAAGGCGCTCGGCAAGGGCGTCAATCTCCCGTCGATTATTATCGCGGTTCTTTCGATTCTCATTTCGGCGGCGCTCCTTCCGGGCACGGCGAAGTGGGCGGGCGTCTCGGTCGTCGTCGGTTTGGCCGCCGGTTGGTTGATCGGCAAATGGACGGAATACCGCACCGCTTACGAATACGAACCGACGAAGAAAATCGCGCGCCAAGGCAAAACGGGCCCGGCGACGGTCATTATCGCCGGTATCGCCGAAGGTATGTTTAGCGTTTGGGCGCCGGTCGTCATCGTCGGCGTCGCGACGATTCTCGCGTTCGGCTGCACGACCGGTTTCGACTTCTCGAACGTTAAAACGTTCTCGCTCG
>JAFSFF010000488.1 GCA_017435375.1 Thermoguttaceae bacterium | reverse complement strand
CGACAACCTCGACGTTTCCGGCCAAGTTCAGCAAGTCGTCGAATTTTACGGCCCGACCGACTTCCCGCTCGTCTTCGAACGCGTTTCAAGAGAAGCGGTCGACTGCATTTACGTCGCGTTTAACGTCAAAAAAGCCGACGCCGACGACAAGACGTCCCCGCTTTACGCCGACCTGATGGAGCGCGCTAAGAAATACTCGCCGCTTCACGCCGTCGACGCCGACTTCGCGCCGACATTAATCCTTCACGGCACGGACGATACGATCGTTCCGCTGAGTCAAAGCGCGCTTCTTTTCGACGAACTGCGCAAGGCGGGCGTCCGAACGAAGTTGATCGTCGGCAACGGCGGCGTTCACGACGGTTCGACGGTCGCGCTTCCGCAAGAATTTCGCCGCGAAGTCGCCGAGTTCCTCGGTTGGTAACGCTCGTCATTTAACGCGTTAACGCTTTTGCGACGCCGCTTGTTTCGCGTTGAAACAGGCGGCGTTTTTTATTGGCGGCGTCGCGTCAAATTTGACGCCGCGTCAAAAAACTTGCGGAAAATCGCCAAAATTCTTAAGAATTTACTTGACGTCGACGCCTTGACGCGTTATCATTTTACGCAGAGTTGCAACGCCGTTGGTTTCGTCGCGTCGTTTTTTCTTCCTTTTCCTTTATTTTCAAGGAGTTTACAATGCCAAACCGCCGATTACTACGCAAAATCGCCGTTTCCGCGTCTCTCGCCGTCGCCGCGACGACGTTCGGAAGCGCCGTCGTTTCCGTTCCTTCGCTCCGCGCCGACGAACCGCAAGTCGCCGCGACGCAAGAGTTCGACAAAACGCTCCTCGAGATTCCGGACGGCGAAACGACCGAATTTTACGAAAAACGCGCGGCGCTTTTGTACGCGGAATTCTGCGCTCGTCCTTCGCTAAAACCCGGTAAAAACGCGCTTCCGGTCGAACTTCTTTCTCCGGAACAGAGCGAATTAGTTCCGGCGCTCGCGACCGTTCTTTTGAAACTCGCCGACGACGCGTCCCTTTCGCAATACGACCGAGACCGATATTTTCAACAAGCGGTCGAGTTCCTTATGCTAGCGAACGACCTCGACGCGTTACGAGCGATTGTCGCCAAGGAAAAAGCCGCTTACAAAGCGTCGCCCAACAACGAAAGCGCGCTCCGCGTCGCGCTCACCGAGCAAATGATTTGGGGGTGGCGTTTCTACTGCGTTAGGAAATCGGTCGCTTGCCGCGACGCCGACGGCTATCTCTCGCCCGACAATCTCCCGACGTTCACCCCGGAGGAAGAAGCGGAGCTAAATCTTCTCGGAACTGAACTTATTGCGAAAGTCAAAGAACAAGAAATCCCCTTCCAACCGACGGACGCCGTCGAGTCTTGGCCGGCGACCGCGCGCTCTTATCTCAACGCGTTAGAAAACTTTACGCCGCGACTCGGTCGCTCGTTCAAAAAAGAGTTGCGCGACGTCTTGTCCGTTTCCGACGACGCCGAAAGCCGCGAAATCGCCGAGCGGTTGGCCGCCGAAATCCGCCGCGACGAACTGCCGGGCCAGGAACTCAAACTCGAAGGCGTTCTCGCCGACGGAACCGAACTCGACTGGGCGTCGTATCGCGGCAAAGTCGTTTGGCTCCAAGCGCGTTACCATTTCAAAACGACGACGCCGTTCGCCCTGTCTATCAAGGATCCGCAAATCGCGAAATATAAAGAGATTTACGCGAAATACGCCGACGCGGGGCTCGCGGTTATCGAGTACAATATCGACCTTAACGCGCCGAACGCCGACGAGAAATCGTCCGTTCCGGAACCCGGTTATCCGATTTTATCGCGTCGTTTAAGCGCCGACGCGGAAAAGGATTACGCCGACTTCGCCGCCCTCTACTTACTCGACGCCGCCGGTCGCGCGCTCCTTATCGACGTCGACGGCAAAGTCGTTAGCGTCCGCCCGAAAGCCGCCGACCTTGAAAAGCTCTTAAAGGAGCGTTTCCCGAACGTTAAGTAACGTCGACACGATGTAAAACACCGCCTCGCCTTGTCCAAGCGCGTTTCCGTTCGTTTGCCGAGCGGAAGCGCGTTTTTCTCGTTACCCCGTCTTTTGCCGAACGCTCTTTCTTGCGCATTTTACGCACTTTGCGCCGTTTCGACGGCGGCGCGCAAAAATTTCGAAAAAAATTCGCCGAAACGCGCTTAAAATTCTTCGTTCCGATTGATTTTTCTCGACGTTTACGCTATACTTGTCGACGCAATTCGCGACGCGACCGGTCGTTCGGCGCGCCGCGACTCGTCGACGTTTTCGGCGACCGAAGCGTTTTTTCCTCCGTTCGCCCCGCTCGACGCTTATCCTTCCCCCCCGGCGACGCGCTCGTTTTCGTCGACAAGTCGCTTTAATTCGACCTTTAGAAAGGGTTCCAATGCGTTTTTCTCGTTTTCTTTTTAGCGTCGCCGCGACCGCGCTGATCGCCGCACCCGCCGCGCTTTCCGTTTCCTCCGCCGCCGCGCAAGACGCCGCCCCGGCCCCCGCCGCCGTTGCAACCTCCGGCGCCGCCGCGACTTTCGACGAAACGCTCTTCAACGTTCCGGACGGCAAAGACGCGAAATTTTACCAAGAACGCTTGAACGCCCTCCAAGAAGCGTTCCAAAAATATTACCAAGCGACCGGCGGCGACCAAGCGAAAATCGGCGCGCTGATCCCGAAACTCCAAGTCGCGGCGAAAACAATCTTTAAGAACCTCGTCGACGCGAAAGACGTTCCGGCGGCGGAAGCGTTCCAATACTTCCAAAGCTACGCCGCGTCGTTCGCTCAAGAAGGCGACCTCGACGGTTTGAACGCTCTCCTTGCCAAAGAACAAGCGAAGAAACCGGTCGACGCCGAACGCGTTAAGTTCTTGGATTACATCATCGTCAGCGTCCGCCTCGACAAAGCTCTCGCCGCGAACGACGAAGCCGGTCTCGCCAAAATCGGCGCGGAAATTATCGCTAAAGCCAACGTCGACGAAACTTGGACGCAAAACGCTCCGGCGTTGCTCTCCGGCGTCGCTCAAATGAATCCGAAAGTCGGAACGAAACTGCTGAACGACCTTTGCGCTTCGTTCGCCGCTTCGAAAGACGCGAACCGTCAACAAATCGCCGCTTCCCTCGCCGGTCAGCTCCGCTTCCTCAACCTCGTCGGAAACGAAATGAAAGTCGAAGGGCTCTACCTCGACGGAACCGAAATCGACTGGAAATCGTACCGCGGCAAGGTCGTTTTGATCGACTTTTGGGCGACTTGGTGCGGCCCCTGCGTCGGCGAAATCCCGAATATGACGCGTATGTACGAAAAATACAACGCCGCCGGGTTCGAAATCCTCGGGTACAGCCTCGACCAAGACCTCGACGCGCTCCACAAGTTCGAAGAAGACCGCAAACTCCCTTGGAAAACCGCGTCGCAAAAGCTCTCGCTCGACTATAAAGCGAAGAAATTCGTCGATTTGAGCCAATATTACGGGATCGCCGGCATTCCGACGATGATTCTCGTCGGCAAAGACGGCAAAGTTCTCAGCGTGAACGCCCGCGGCCCGGAACTCGAACGCCTCCTCAAAGCGCAATTCCCGAACGTCAAGTGAATCGGGAAAAAACGTTTCGCTTAACCGCTTAAATTCTGTCGTTTAACAACGACTTTCGCCGCCGTTTCCGAACGTTTTCGCGTTGGGAGGCGGCTTTTTTCTTTCTTGACGCGCCCCTCTTTCGCAACCGCCGCGCGACGCAACGTCGAAAAATTTCAAAAAAAACGACAAAATGAAGCGGAATTTTCTTGACGTCGCTTAGCGCTCGCGATAAAATATCGACGACGGAACGTCGTTTGGCGCGACGTCTCCCCTTAACCCGCCTTTCCTTCCAACGCAAGGAGCCTTCGTTATGCGCAACTCTCGCAATCGACGTCGCGACGCCGCGGCGCGCGCCCTTCTTTCCGCCGCGCTCGACGCCGACGCAGCAAAGCGCTTCGCCGCCGACGTTTGCAAACGTCTCGCCGACTCCGAAAGCGCCGTCGACCGCGCCGTCGTCGAGCGTTTAAAAGTCGCGTTCCCCTAAACGACCTCGTCGCTCCAACCGTTGAATTTGCAATTTTTCCCCCGTTCCAAAGGAAACAACGATATGTCTCGTCGAAAACGCCTTTCCTTCGTCGCGACGACCGCGCTCGTCGCCGCTTTCCCCGTTTTTCCGACCTTCGCCGACGCGCCGTCGACGCCGCAAGTCGAGTCGACGCAAGCGGAAACCGTCGACGCTTTCGTCGACCCGTTCGTCGGGTTCGACGAAAAACTGCTCGACGTTCCGGACGGCCAAACCGGCGTCTTTTACCGCGAACGCTTCGCCGCGCTCGAAGAAGAAGGGAAACGGGTCAACGCCGAATTTGAGAAAAATTATCCGCAAATCGCGTCGAAACGCGCCCAATTATTCGGAAAAGTTCTTTACGGAGAAAAGTTAAAGCCCGCGCCTGTCGGTTCCGTCTCCGCTCGCGTCGCCGCCGCGACCGCTTGCGCCAATCGCCAAATCGCCGAATCGCCGGAACTTCCGGAAGCCGAACGGGTTCAAGCGTTCGCCGTTTACTATATGGCCGCCGGATTGGCTCCGGACGACGCCGAAGCGGCGGAAGCCTTTTTCTCCAAACTTCTCGCCGAAGAAGAAGCGAAAACGCCGTTCGACTTGGGCCGCGCGCTCCGTTTGCGCCAAGGTCTTGAAATCGCGACGGTTGCGCAACGTCGAGACGAACGCGACAAAGCGACGGAAGCCGACCTCGAAAAACTCCTCGACGTTCCGGAAGGCGAAAGCGCCGAATTTTACCGCGCCCGTCGCTCCGCGCTTCTTCGAGCGAGCCGCGATTTCCCGCTCGACAAGCGGTTGCGGAAGGCGCTCGCGACCGTCGCGCAATGCGTCGCCGACCTCGACGACGCGACGCCGACGGAACGTTTCGCCGCGTTCTCTCAACGCGTCGACGCTCTCGTCGCGGAAAACCAACTCGACGAACTGCGCGCCCTCGCCGAACGCGAAGCGGGACGCGCCGCCGACGCGAAGAACGTCGCCGACGCGGCGCGGCTTCCTTACGTCGAATACCGAACGCTGCACGTTCGATACCGCGCTCTCGAAAAGGCCGCGCAAGAATTTCGCCAAAACGAGCAAAACAAACGAGTTAAATTACCGCAAGACGTCGTCGACGAACTGGCGCGACTCGCCGCCGAGTTCGCCGAATTTTCCGACGACGGGCGCGTTCCTTGGACGGTCGACGGCTCTTGGGCGAAATTTTCGCAAGAGCGCGCGCTTGCTTTCGATATGCTCGATTTCGACGTCGCGACGCAATTTCGTTTGGACGTCGCCGCTCGGCTCGCCCTCTCCAAAGGCGAAATGGAACAAAAGATTTACCAAGAGTTTAAGGATCAAATTTTCGCCGCCGGAATCCTCGGTTCCGCGCTCCCGTTCGAAGCGGTCAACCTCGACGGAACGCCGTTCGATTGGGACGCTTACCGCGGCGCGCCGACGTTGATCGAAATTTTAAGTCCGAATCGAAAGGGCGAAATCGCGCACGATTACGCGCTTCCCGTCATTCTTGCCCCCTATTGCGAAGCCGGTTTGCGACGCCTTATCGTCGTCGCCGCCGCTCCGGAAGCCGCGAAAAAATTCCGCGAAGACCCGAAAAACGACGACGTCGCCGACATTGCGCTCGCCGTCGCGAAGCCGGACGGTTGGACGCGTCGACTCGGGTTCGACAAAACGGATTCGCACGCCTTCCTTCTCGTCTCCGCCGAAGGCCGCGTTCTCGCCGGAAGCGAGCCGATTCCGCGCAACGATCCCGACGCGCCGAAAATCGTCGACGAGTTGAAGCGGCTCTACCCGCAAATCGCGCCGCCGCTTCCTCAAAAGCCGTCTCCTTACGACGAGCCGAATCCTCCGCTCGCGTCCGTTCCCGCCGATCTCGCCGAAAAAGTCGGCGAACCGCTCGACGGTTTCGACGTTTCGCTCCTCGACCTGCCGGAAAACGCGCCCGTCGAAACGACGCGGGCCCGTCTGCGCTCGATTCAAGCGGAACAGATTCGTTGCAACTCCGCGTTCAACCGCCGCGTTACGGAACGCGCTCGCTCCACCAGAAACCCGGAAATTCTCTCCGCTTGCGTTTTCATCGGGCAGGAGCGTTGCTCGACGGCGCCCGACCCGAACGGCGTCGCGGGCAAAGTTCTCGCTTTTCGCGTCGCGGCCTATCGTCGCCTCGCCGACGCGACGGAGCTTCCGACCGAAGTTCGCGGCGAATATTACCGCCGATTCCTTGACCTCGCGCCCTTAGCGTCGCCCGAAGTTTGCGGTTCCGTCGAGAAAGCGAAAGCGTTCTTCGCCGCGCTTCTCGCCGAAGAGGAAGCCAAGCCGTCGCCGGACTTAGGCCGCGTTTTCGCGTTGCGCGACGCCGTTAGTCTTTCGATCAATTACGTCCCGCAAGCGCGACAAACCGCCGCCAAACCGTTCGACCTCGACGACGCCGCTCGACTTCTCGACGTTCCAAGCGGCGAAAATTCCGAGTTTTACGATAGATACGGGTTTAAACTTAAATCGGCGTATCACGCGGCGCCTCGCAACGCGGCGTTCGACGACCTCCGCGCTAAAATTGTCGACGCAAGCCAAGAAGCGCTCCGGCTTCGACGCGAAGCGCAAAAACGAGAAGCCGACGCCTTCGACCGCGCCGCGTTCAACCGTTTGCTCGACGTTCCGAGCGGCGAAACGGCGGCGTTTTATCGTCAACGTTTCCAAGAGCTTAAAGACGTCTGCGACGAAATCGCGTTGAACCCCCGTCTTCAGCGTTTCGCTTCCCGAGCCCTCGACGCGCGAAACGACGTCGCCAAACGCCTCGCTTACGCCGACGATTTGTCGCCGCTAGAACGTTTCGATTATCTCCGCCGTTGGGTTCCTTCCCTCGATCTTAACGGTCTCCTCGACGCGCTCGACGCCGAAACCGTTCGCGACGCGACGTCGGAAATCGACCGTTTGCGCCGTCCTTATTTGGAACTCGCGCTTTTGCAAAAGCGCGCGTCGCTCGTCTCTCTTGAAGACGTCGACGTCGAAACCAAACTTCAACTCGGCTTGGGCGACGACGCGTTACAAGGCGAAACCGACGCTCTCGGACGTCCTCAAATCGCGCCGGGCAGAGCGACGCGCGTTTTGACGATCGCCGACGAATACGTCGCTCGCGCCCTCGACGGAGCGATTCCTTGGGAACTCGGCGCCTCTTGGGCGCAAAAAGCGGTTCAATTCGCGTTGAACGCCGAAACGTTCTTCGACGACCCGGAACTCGCGACGTATATCGGCAAAGAGATCGCCGCGCGCCTCGCCGAGTCCGAAAGCGAACCGGATCGCCAAGCCGGTCTTCAGTTATCGCGAAACCTTCTTAGACAAGAACTTAACGTTCGTTTCGACGGTCGTTTCCTTCCGGTCGAGGGACAAAATCTCGACGGCACGCCGTTCGATTGGAGCGCTTACCGCGGCGCGCCGACGTTGATCGAAATCGTCGACGTCGACCCGACGGGCGGGCCGCTCGTCCGCAATCCGTTCGCTTCGAGAAGCCTTCGAGACGGGAACCGCGTCGTCGACGCGCGCCCCTCCTTCGCGCAATTAGCCGCTCCGCTCGACGAATACGCCAAAGCCGGATTGCGACGCGTTCGTTACATCACATCGACGCCCGAAGTCGCTCGCCTTTTCGCGCAACGCGTCGAAGAAGCCGCGAACGTCGAAAGCAACGACGCAACCGTCCAAAAGTTAAAAAGTTACGCCGACGAAACGCCAATCTTCGCCGCGCCGTTGGAAGCGGAATTGATCGCGCCGACTTCCTTGCGCAACCATTGGCAGGAAGCGCTTCCGCAAGGGAAGCGAGCGATTCTCGTCGACGTCGACGGCAAAACGCTCGCGAACGACGCCGACGGCAAAATCGGCGACGAGTTGAAACGGCTCTTCCCCGACGTCGCGCCGAAAACCGAATAACGCGACGGCGCGCCGCGCCCAACGTCTTAACGTTAGCACATTAAAGAAGTTAAAGTTGCAACCCAACGAAAGGAAATAAAATGGCCGCTAAAAAACGTTTTAACGCCGTCGCGACGGTTGCCGCCGTCGCCGCTTTCCCTGTTTTTCCGCTCTTCGCCGACGAACCGACGACGGCGCCCGACGCCGCGCCGCAAGTCGCCGCGTCCGCCGACGAAACGTCCGCGCTCGAACGCGAAACCGCCGCGTTCGCGGAATTTAACGTTTCGCTCTTCGAAATTCCGGACGGCGAAACGGTCGAGTTTTACCGCGAACGCGCCGACGAAATCGAACGCGAATGGAACCGGCTCGCCCTTACTTACGCGGTAAAGCAAGAAGAACTCGCTCGCAAAAACTCGCCGATACAACCGTTCCCCAATCAAGGCCGCCGACTTCACGGGCCGACCGGAACCTATTACGACGGCGAACGTTACGTCCTTGCGCCCGCCGACTCCATTTTGGCGCGACGCGCCGACGCGCTCGCCGACTTATACGGTCGCTTGGCCGACGCGCCGGAACTGCCGCTCGAAGTTCGCGGGCTCTATTATCGAAATTGGATCAAAGTTTTGAGCGGGCTCCTTACCGGCAAGTCGCCGCAAGAATGTCGGGAGTTTTACGCGAAACTTCTCGCCGACGAAAAAGCGAAGTCGCCGCTCGACTTAGGACGCGTCCTTTATTTAAGCGACGCCGCGTCGTTTTACCCCAAAGACGACGCCGCGTCGTCCGAACCGACCGAGCGAGCCGACCTCGAAACGCTCCTCGCGGTTCCGGAAGGCGAAAGCTCCGAATTTTACCTAAAGCGTTTGAACGAGTTAAATCGCGCCTATTCGGAACGCGTCGGCGCCGACCGACGAAACGGCGTCGCGCCCGACGAAACGCTCTCTTCTCGCTTTGAAAAAGCGCTCGACGAACTCCGCAAACTCCGTTCGCAAGCGTTGAGCGCGGAAGCCGCCGCGTTCGACCGCGACGCCGTTAAGCCGCTGTTCGACGTTCCGTCGGGCCAAAGCGCCGCGTTTTATCTCGAACGCCGCAAGGAAACGAAAACCGTTTACGAGCGAGTTTCGAAACTTTCGCAAAGCCAAGAAGGACGCGACTTAGGCGCGATTAGCGTTCGTCTCCGAACCGAAACGCTCCCGGAAATCGACAAGCGGTTAGCGTACGCCGACGACTTGGAGCCGTTCGAACGCTTCGAGCATTTCCAAAATTGGCTTCGTTTTTGCGACGCCGAGGAACTCCGAACCGCGCTCGAAGTTGAAATCGCTCGCGACGCGACGTCGGAAGTCGACGCTTGCCGCGAACTTTACGTCAGAAAAACGTTGGCGGCCAAGCTCCTCGCCGACGCGCTCGCCGAAGCGCGCAAAACGCTTCCGGAAGCGGAGCGCTCCGCCGTCTTTGGCGCGTCGCCGAACCCGCCCGTCGAGCCGGAAGCGCAAGCGATGTTCGACGAAGCGTTTAACGAAATTGCGGAACTTGCGGCCGGCGGCGCGGTTCCTTGGTCTCTCGGGCTTAGTTGGGCGGAATGGGCGGAAAACCTCGCGCTAGGGCTCCAAAATAAGGAATACGGCGGACTTGCGACACAACTTCGCAAAGAGATTCGCGACGCGCTCGCCGACTCCGAAAACGAAACGGATCGCCGCGTTCTTCGCGAACTCGAACGCCGAATCGGCGCGGGCGAAATTATCGGTTCCGAGCTTCCGGTCGAAGGGCGCAATCTCGACGGAACGTCTTTCGATTGGGCGAGTTATCGCGGCGCGCCGGTCTTGCTCGTCTCCGGTTCCGTCGAACGACATTGGGCCCCGAACGGCGATCTCAATTTTATCCCGAACTGCGTCGAAGAGGGCTTGAAAGTCGTTAAATATTGTCGCGATTTGAAGAGCGCGCAAGCGCAAGCGGAACATCACGCGCAAAATCGCTCGGCGGTCTTAAACTTTCAAGCGAAAGGCGGCGACCTCGATCGGCTCGGCCCCGACGTTGAATCGCGAATGCCGTTCGCGGCGTTTATCGTTCCCGCCGAAGGAAAGGGCGGCCCCAACGATTGGCCCTACGAACGCGGAATCATTTGGTTCGAGTTCGGCGTCCTCTTCGACGCGGACGGTCGAGTTCTCGCGGTCGAACTGACGCCGTCTGAAAGCGAAAAGTCGCCGAAAATCGTCGACGAGTTGCGCGCGCTCTTCCCGAAAGTTCCGGTCGTCGAACCCAAGTAACGACGCCGCGTCAAACAAGATTCCCTTCGTTCGTTTTAGACGTTTAATCCAATTTTTTCAACGATAAAAGGAGACCGATTATGTTCCTTCGAAACCGCCTTAACGCCGTCGCGACGACCGCGCTCGTCGCCGCGTTTCCCGTTTTTCCGCTCTTCGCCGACGAACCGACGCCGCAAAACGACGCCGCGTCGCAAGCCGTCGCGACCGCCGAAACGGGCGCCGCGCAAACGTTCGAACTCCCGGACTTAAACGCCGCGTTCGCCGACTTTAACGTTTCGCTCTTGGAGATTCCGGACGGCGAGTCGGTCGAGTTTTACCGCAAACGCGCCGCCGCGCTTCAGGGCGAATGGAGTCGTTACTCGACGCTTTATATATTAAAACTTGAAGAAGCGGCTCGCGCAAGCGGCGCTCCCAAAGAGTTTACGACGCTCGCTTTTAGGATGTTTCCGGGAACGATTCCGACGCCGACCGGGTTCGTTAACGCGCCCGCCGACTCCGTTCCGGCGCGCTACTCCGCCGCTTACGCCGCGACGCTTCGTCGCTTGATCGACGCGCCGGAGCTTCCGCCCGAAATCCGCGGTCGGTATTACGCCGACTGGGCGAGCGTCGCGCCGGGGCCGCTCGGGGAACGTCCGCTCGTCGCGTTGCGCGACTCTTACGCGAAACTTCTCGCCGACGAAAAAGCGAAGTCGGCGCCCGACTTAGGTCGCGTTCGTTACTTACAAGAAAGACTTTCGACCGTCGAATGGCGGCTCGAAAACGGCGCCGGCGCTTTCGAACATCTCGAAACGCCCCGACCGTTCGACCGCGCCGCCGTCGAAAAACTCCTCGACGAGTCTCCGCAAGAGGAAAGCCTCGAAGTTTATCGAACGCGCTTTCGGAACCTTATGTTCGCCGAAAACCGCGCTCGCGAAGCGGGAATGGGCGACGACGTTATCTCGGCGATTCGCAAACGCTTAGAAGAGGCTTCGAAGCTTTTGCAGAAAGCGCAACGCAAGGAAGCCGCCGCGATCGACGTCGCCGCCGTCGAAAAACTCCTCGACGTTCCGCAAGACGAAAGCGCCGCGTTTTATCTTGAACGCTACAACGAGACGCAAAAAATTGCTTCCACCCTTCGGGACTACAACAACGCCGGCGTTTGCGACTTGCGCGACCTCGAAAACCGCCTTTCCGAAACGCTTCCGACGCTCGCGCGGCGCCTCGCTTACGCCGACGATTTGGCCCCGCTCGAACGTTTCGAATACTTCGTTCGCTATATTTACTCTTGCGACGTCGAGGAGATGCGAGCGGCGCTCGAAGTTGAAACCGCTCGCGACGCGACGTCGTAAATCGACCGGGCCCGCAAGCCCTTCCTCGAAAACCATCTTTTGGAAACGCGCCTGAAACGCGCCGTCAACGAAGCGCGCAAAAACCTGCCGGAAATGGATCGTCATCGTTCGCAGGTCAAAATCCAAACGCCGATTTCGCCGGAACTTGAAGCGACGTTCGCCGAACTTTTCGACGAGATCGCCGAACGCGTCGACGACGGGGCGCTTCCTTGGGAACTCGACCAAACTTGGGCGTTCCACGCGAGTTATCTCGCGAGCGTCGTCGGAAGTTACGTCGGGCCGGAATACGCGACGCGGCTTCACAAGCAACTTTGCGCCGCCCTCGCCGACGACGAAGACGAAACGAGCCGTCGTTATCTCGAATTCTTCCAAACCGCCGTTCGCAACGAGGAACTTAAAACGCGTTTCGACGGTTTTCCGGTCGAAATTTCGGCGACGCTCCTCGACGGAACGCCTTTCGATTGGGCGAGTTACCGCGGCGCGCCGGTTTTGATTGAAATCGTTCGAGTCGACGCCGACGGCGACGTTCTTCGCCGCGCGCCGCTCGACGTCGCGTCGCTCGACGCTTACGAAAAAGCCGGTTTGCGCCGCGTTTGTTACGTCGCGAAACCGCTCGAAACGGCGAGTTCCTACGCGGAACGGATTCGGAACTTCGTCGGCGACGACGCGATTCCGCTCGTCGCGCCGACGGAACTTAACGCGACTTGGCTCGTAAAACTTCGCGTTAGCGCCCATTGGGTTCTCGTCGACGCCGACGGCAAAACGCTCGCCGCTTGTCCGAAACGCCCGATGAACCGCGACGACGCGTCGGAAATCGGCGACGCGTTGAAGCGGCTCTTCCCGAACGTTTCGGTCGAAACCGCCAAATAGTTCGATCAAGCGTTTTACGCCCCGCTTTCCGCCGACGCCGTTTCGCCCGTTCGACCGTTTGGGAACGCTTGTTCCGAAGCGGTCGAGCGCGGCGTCGGCGGGATTCGCGCGACTTTCGCCTTTTTTACCTTTTTAATCATCGTTTTCATTTTTCGTTCAAGGAAATCCTATGCAACCGAACGCCTTCAAATCCCGACGGTTACCAATCGTCGTTTTCTCGCTCGCCGCCTTCGGCGCCGCCGCGACGCTCGACGTCGGGCCTTTTACGCAACACGCCGCGCCGCAAGCGCAAGCGCAAACCGAACCGACTAAAGCCTATTTCGACCGTTCGCTCCTCGACGTTCCGGAGGGTGAAAACGGCGCGTTTTACCTTAAACGGCTGGCGCGACTGGAAGAGGAAACGAAGAGCGTCGGTCGCGATTTCCAACGCGCTCGCCAAAACAGCCTTCCGCCGCACCATACGCTCCAACCGATTCCGGCGCCGCCCGACTCGCTCGAAGCGCAAATTTTCGCCGCCGTCTTGAAAACGGAGCGAGCGCTAATCGACGCCGCCGATCTTCCGAGTTCGACAAGAGCGCGTTATTTCAACGCTTACTTCGACGACGTTTGTCAAGGCGTTCGCGACGCGACGAAGCGTTTCGCGCTTCTTCAAGAATTGCTCGAAACGGAGGAAGCGCGCGAATCGGTCGTTTTGTCTCGCGTCCTCAAACTGCGCAAAACGCTCGCCGACGCGCCGATCGCGAACGTCGAACCGTCTTCGGACGGCCCTTCGGTCGACGCCGCGTCGCTCGAAAAACTCCTCGACGTTCCGAACGGAGAAAGCGCCGCGTTTTACCGCGAACGGTTCGCCGCGTTGGTCGCAGCTCGTTGGCAGGTCGCCGGTCTCGACGACGCCCGAAGCGCCGCGCTTCCCGCCGCTTATCCTCATTGGCCGCAAACGACGCAATATCGCCGCGATACGGCGGTAAGCCAAATCGACGCCGCGCTGCGAAAAATTTCGTCTCTCTTGGCCGACGCGCCGGAAATCGCCCCGGCGGAGCGTTACTATCACTTTCAACGCGTCGTTCACGCGCCGTCGTCGCAAGACGGCGTCGAGCGGTTGTCGGAAATCGTCGCTCGCGAAACGGCGCGCGAAGCGACAAACCCGATCGACAAACGTCGGGCGCCTTACGCTCGCTTCGAGTTGGCGCGACTCCAAGCGATTCGCCTTAAAGAGGCCGTCGGCGCCGCGTTTCTTAAAGCGAACCCGCGACTCGAAGACGACGAGTATTGGGAGTCGCTTACTCGCGACGAACAAGAGGGCTTTCTCCGCGCTCGACGCGAGTCGGATTTTCCCGTTCCGCAAGAGGTTAGCGACGAATTGACGCGCCTCGCCGACGAGATTGTCGACCTCGTCGAAACCGGCGGTATCTCGCCAAGCGAAGCGCAATTCTTCGTCGAGCAACGTTTCGTTCCGATCGACAAGAAAACGGCGACGCGCGTTCGTCGAGCGATTCTCGCGACGCTTCCCGCCGAAGGTCGAACGCCCGCTCAACAAACGCTTTACGCCGAAATCGCGCGGCAAATCGCCCAATCGTCTTTAATCGGCTCCGTTCTCCCGTTCGAAGGGCGAAACGTCGACGGAACGCCGTTCGATTGGGCGGCTTATCGCGGCGCGCCGGTTTTGGTCGAAATTACCGTCGACGGTTTGCTCGCGCCGTTCGACGAAAAGAATCCGAACGCGCTCGCAAAGTACGAAGAAGCGGGACTTAAAGTCGTTCGCTACTTCGGCGGCGATTTCGAAGCGGCGCGCCGCCTCGCCAAAGCAATTCGCCAAAAAACCGCTCTCGAAAACCGCGATCTTCGCGCTAATATCGGCGACCCGAATTGGCCGATCGTCGGAGCGCTCGACGGAGTCGCCCCCGACGCCGATTGGCCCGCGCGCGTCGGACTCGGCAAAACGCAAGTTCTTTGTTGGGTTCTCGTCGACGCCGAAGGGCGCGTTCTCGCCGTCAAATTCCCGCCTTGGAAAAACGAGTCCGTCGGAACGACGAGCGTCGAAAAGGCGTTGCGAACCCTTTATCCGAACGTCGACGCCGCGTCGGGCTCGACCTCCGATAAAAAGTTGCCGCCGCTTCAAAATCCTTGGAGCTTAAAAGCCGTTTTTTAACGCGCCGCCAACCGTTCCGTCGACGACGCGGCGTCGCCCCTCCTTAAACGACGCCGCGTCAACACGGAACCGAAAGCGATTCGCGCTTAACCGTTTTATTTCATTCCGTTTCCCCTCATTTTCCCATTTTTAACCAAGAGAAAAAAATGCAACGCAAACAGCGAATTTTCAAACGATTACAACTTTCGACGCTCGTCGGTTTCGCCGCCGTCGCCGCGCTCGATTCCGGACTCTTCAACGGCGCGACGTTCGCTCCGCCGTCGTTTTCGAACGTCGCGTTCGCCGCCGACGCCGCCAACGACGAAACCTCCGCTCGCGACGAGAAAACGGACGCGATTCTCGCGCTTCTCGACGTCCCGGAAGGGGAAAGCGGCGCGTTCTACCGCGAACGCTTGCAAGAACTCCAAAACGCCTGCGCGCGCGTCCTCGATTTCGACGCGGCCTGTTACAATCTCGTTCGTTGCCGCGACGAAAAAGGAAGAGTCCAATGGCGCCGCGCGGAACCGAACTCGCTCGAAAACAAAGTTTACGTCGCCGCTCGCGTCCTTTACGAACGCCTGTTCGACGCGCCGGACCTCGCGCCGGAAATCCGCGACCGCTACTTCGCCAAGTATTTGCGCGACGCTTATTACCTCGACCGCGCCGAAGACGCCGACGTTCAAGGTTGGCTCGACTATTGCGCCGCGCGGTTGACGCTCGAAGAAGCGCGGGAGCCGTTCCCGTTGGGGCGCGTTCTCGCGTTGCGTCGCCAAATATCCAACGCGGAAAACAGCCTCGCCCGCAAGGCGTCCGGCGACGCGAAAAAAACGTTCGCCGATTTCCCGACGCTCGCCGCGTTAACCGACGATCTCGCCGAAAAAGTCGAGCTCGAACGCCTCGCCGCCGAAGCGGAAGCCGAAGCTAAAGCGAAAATTAAAGCTAAAGCGGAAGCTAAAGTCGGAACGTCGCAAGACGCCGAAGAACGCCTCGTCGCGTTTTTAATCCTCGCCGACAAACTCAACGCCGCGCTTCCCGAACTTCTCGCCGACGAACGCCCGGCGGAGGAAACGACCGAATTTTACCGCCGACGTCGACAAGAGTTAGAACAAATTACCGGACAACTTACCGGCGGAAAATTCAACGTCGACGTCCGCCTCGTCCTCGTTTCCGATTTCCTCGCCGGAAAGCTCGCTTACGCGAAAGACCTCGCCCCGGTCGAGCGGTTCGAAGCGTTCCAAGATTACGTCCTCGCGCTCGGAACCGAACGTTTGCCCGCGCTTCTCGAACAAGAAACGAAGCGAAAAGCGGAACATCCCGCCGACGCGGCCCGCGTTCCTTATCTCCGCGACCGCTTGTTCGCCGCTCGTTGCCTAACCCTTCTTCCGAAGAACGCCGAAGAAACAAACGCGCCGTTTTCGGAAGAAGAGCGCGCCGAATTGGAGCGTTTCGCCGCCGACGCGCTCGAACTCCTCGACGACGGCCCGCTCGCTTGGGAACTCGGTCAAAGTTGGGCGACGACCGTCCTTGGCTTCCTGCGCGACTTCGCCGACCGAATCGACGTCGATTTTGCGACGCAACTTCGCAAGGACGTTCTCGCGCGGTTCCCCGACTCCGAAAAAGAATCGAACCGCGGACTCCTCGCTTGGACGGAGAAAGAAGTTCGCGAGGGCGGTTTTATCGGTTCGAAACCGAAAATCGTCGGGCGACTCGCTTCCAACGGCGAACCGCTCGACTGGAACTCTTACCGCGGCGCGCCGGTTTTGGTCGAGATTTTCCGCTATCGACCGGAAGAAGCCTTCCCTTGGCAAAGCAATTTAGCGTTCGAAAGCGACGCGTTCTTCAAAGGTTGCGTCGACGCCGGCTTGAAAGTTATCCGATACGGCGCCGGAAGTTACGAAGACGCTCGCCGGCATTACGAAGCGACTCGCCCGAACAAGCCGGACGCGCCGAACGCGATTTTCGTCGACCCGGATTCCCCCGTCGTCGGCCCGGTCGAAGGAAGGGAAGGAAACGACGATTGGGCGCTTCGTCTCGGCTTCGCGAGGTTCGGACGCGCTTGGATTCTTTTCGACGCCGACGGTCGCGTCGTTACGACCTTTCCGAAACCGGCGGGATTAAGGGTTTATCGCAACGCGCCGACGTTGCAAAAAGCGTTGGAAACGCTCTACCCGAACGTCGATCCGAAGTCCGGCGCGAAACGTTAAGCGTCGAGCGTCCGTTCGACGTTCGCCCGGAGTTCGCCCAACGTTCGCCGGACGACGCGAAGCGTTAAACTCGGCGCGGTTTGCGCAAATCGCGTCGTTTAACGCTTCAAAGCGGCGGCGAGGAAAGTTTTCGGCGAAAAAACTTAAAAAAACGTTGAAAATTCGCCGCGCCTAATTGATTTTCGCCGTCCGCGTCGTTATACTAAACGACGTATCGACGCGGACGGCGGCTTCGGTCGCGCGTTTCGGCGTCGTTTTCGAAAATTTTCCCCCGAAAAAGCGACGGCGCGTTCGCGACGTTCGCCGCTTCGCCCTTTTACTTTAGAAAGTGCCCCGATGCGTTTTTCTCGTTTGCTCCTTAGCGTCGCCGCGACGTCGGCCCTGTTCGGCGCCGCTTCGTTCTCCGTTTCCCCGGTCGCTTCCCTTTTCGCTCAAGACGAAGCCGCGCAAGCCGAAAAAGTCGAGATCGCGAACGTCGACGCGTTCGACGTTCCGGCCGGCAAGGACGAAGCGTTTTACAAAGAACAAATGAACAAAATTCGCGAAGCGTTCAACGCGCTCCGCCAAGACGCGACCGATATGAACGCGCTTTACCTCAAAGCGAACGTCGCGACGATGACCTGTTACAAATATCTTTCGGAACTCCCGGATATCGACGCCGCCGACCGAACCGGTTACTTCCGTCAATACGTCGCCGGGCTCGGTTACGTCGGCGACCTCGACGCTTTGAACGCGCTCCTCGCCGCCGAAGAAGCGAAAGACCCGGTCGACCAAAACCGCGTCGATCTCTTGAAATTCCAAGTCGCGAGCGTTTCCGTCGAGAAAGCGATCGAAGCGAACGACGAAGCCGCGATCAAGAAGCTCGGAACCGAGTTGATTGAAAAGGCGAAAACCGACGATTACTGGGCGTCCCGAACGCCGTCGATTCTCGAAGACCTCGCCCGCTCGAAACCGGCGATCGGCGTTCCGATGTTGAAAGACCTCTGCGCCGCGTTCGCCGCGTCCGACGACGAAAGCCGCCAACGCATCGCGACGCGCTTCGAAGGGAAAATCCGCTTCGCCGACCTCGTCGGGAACGAAATGAAAGTCGAAGGGCTCTACCTCGACGGAACCGAAATCGACTGGAAATCTTACCGCGGCAAGGTCGTTTT
>JAFSFF010000487.1 GCA_017435375.1 Thermoguttaceae bacterium | reverse complement strand
CCTCGACCTAAGCGTTTTTCTTTAGACACGTTCCAAAACCTCCATACAAAGTTCGATATAAGCGCGCGCTCCTCGCGAACGGGGCGCGTAGTCGACGATCGATTTTCCGTGGCTCGGCGCTTCGCTGACGGCGACGTCGCGGGGGATCGTCGTTTTGAAGACGATTTCGCCGAAAAATTCGCGCACTTCTTGCTCGACTTCCCGCGTCAGTTCCAAGGACGGGTCGCACATCGTCAGCGCGACGCCGCCGTATTGGAGCGAAGCGCCCGGGCGGTACATCGCTTCGCCGATCATCTCGATCATTTGAACGAGACCTTCCATCGCGAAATATTCGCATTGGATCGGCGTCAGCACTTCCGTTGACCAAGCGAGCGCGGCGCGAGTCAGCGGGCCGAGGGACGGCGGGCAGTCGATCAAAACGAAGTCGTACCCTTGCGTTTCGCGGGCGAGTTGGCGCGTCATTCGTTGGAAGCGGTTGGGATCGTCCGCGGCGGCCAAGCGCTCGACGTCGCCGAAACGACGGCAACCGGGGAGAACGTCGAGGAGCGGCGTCGAGGCGCGGAGCGTTTCGCGAATCGAAGCGCCGACGACGAGCGGATGACGCGGCGTCGGGTCGAAACCGAGACCGCTCGTCGCGTTGCATTGCGGGTCGAGGTCGATCAGCAACGTGCGGGAACCGGCGCGCGCGAACCCGGCGGCGAGCGAAATCGCCGTCGTCGTTTTGCCGACTCCGCCTTTTTGATTGGCGACGCTGATGACTCGAACCATAACGCAAATAGTTTTTTAGCGGTGAATTTAAAAAACGAAACAAAATCGACGGCGCGCGGTGAAAAAGCGCCGACGCAAGCGGAAACGCGACCTCGAATTCGCTTGCAAGGGGAGTATAGCAGGAACCGGCGTTTGACGGAACGGCAATTTCTAAATTTTTTTCGGAACCGACGGCGAGCGGGCGGCGACGTAAAGAAGACGACGGAGGAAAACGACGAAGCGAACGAAGACGAGCGATAAAATCGGCGTTTTTACGGAAAGAAAACTTGACGAGACGGCGTTTCTTTTTTATACTGACGACGTTTTATTGTCGGTTGAACCGTTAAAATCGACGTTAACGTCGCAAACGGACAGCCGGAACGTTAGGAGTAATCGTTGCAACCGTCGAAACCGGCGCGAACGCTTGAGACGACGGAAAATTATGGTCGACAATGGACGGAAAACGCTCGCCGCGCTCGATCTTTGAATCGAGTTTGGAAATCAAATGTCTCTTTTTTTTCGGCGTCGCGCTGGCGATCGTTATTTTGATTAGCGTTCTTCTTTATTATAAAGCGACAAAATCGCAAGTCGAAGCGCAAAATCCCTTGATGGGAAAATTGTTGAGCGAACGCGAATTTTTGTTGATGCATATCAAAGGTTTAACTTCCGAGAAAACGAAAAACGGCGTTTCCGACGGAGGAGACGGCGCCGATTTGAACGATTTTATCGATTCGATGGCCTCGTTGAGCGAAGAAATCGGCGGTCAAACGGATCGAGCCCGTTTCGAGACGCGTCTTATTCGGATGCGAAGCTGCGCGTCGGCGAACGATTCTAGCGATTCCAACGATTTTTTCGACGCTCCGGACGGGCCGCGAGACGAGTTCGAACGAAAATTGCTCGACGAGCTTGCGACGGTCGCGCCGACCGGGGAGGACGCGGGACAAAATCGCGCGATCGAGCGAACGGACGACGACGGACGTTATCATTATTACCAACCGTTGCGCATCGACCGCTCGTGTTGGAACTGCCATCGCGAAATAATGGGGGACGCGTCGATCGATTTGGGCGCGCCGCTCGGAGTCGTGCAGGTAACGATCCCGGAGCCGCCGGCGAACAAGGAAAGAGCGCGGCTTTGGACGCTTCTTTTAGGCGGGGCGATCGTCGTCGCTTTTTTGGGACTGATCGCGTTTTACGTCGTCATTCGCTTGGCGATCGTGAAGCCGTTGCGGAGTTTGCGCGAGGTCAGCGAGGCGATCGGACGCGGCGACGTGTCGAAACGGGCGGAGTTGCGCACCGGCGACGAATTCGAAGCGCTCGGCGCGGCGTTTAATCGAATGATGAAATTTTTAGTCGCGACGCAAGAAAAGTTAAGGTTGCTTAACTCGCAGTTGGAGAAAAAAGTCGACGAATTAGCGCAGGCGAACTGGCAACTTTACGAGATGAACCGCGTTAAATCGGATTTTATGGCGACGATGAGCCACGAGTTGCGGACGCCGCTCAACAGCATTCTCGGTTTCAGCGACGTGTTGAGTTCGATTCAAACGCTCGACGAAAAACAAAAAAGATACGTCAATAATATTAATAAGTCGGGAAGAGCGTTGCTGAATATGATCAATAACGTTCTCGACCTAGCGCGCGTCGACGCCGGGTTGCTCCAAGCGCAGTTGAGCGAATTCCGTATCGAAGCGGTCGTTTTAGCGCAGTGCGATATGGCGAAACCGCTCGTCGACAAGAAAAATCTCGAGCTGACGACGCGGTTTGCGGAAAATCTGCCGAAAATGCGTCAGGACGAGGCGCGAATTCAGCAAATTTTGAATAATTTATTGTCGAACGCGATCAAGTTTACCCCGGAGGGCGGACGGATTCAGGTCGAGATCGACCGAACGTTCCGCGCTCCGCTCTATCCGCGAGCGTTCGGCGGCGGGACGAACGAGCCGATACCGTTCCTTGAAATGAAGGTGATCGACTCCGGCGTCGGCGTCGCGCTCGAAGATCGGCAAATTATTTTCGAGAAATTCCGACAAGGCAAGAGCGCGACCGAAGGAAACGCGATGACGCGGGAATACTCCGGAAGCGGGCTCGGGCTCTCGATCGTGAAGGAACTCTGCAAATTGCTCGAAGGCGAGGTAACGCTTGAAAGTCAGCCGGGATTTGGGAGCGTCTTTATCGTGTCGCTTCCTTGGGAACTGAATTTGTCGGTTTTAACGGAGTCGCCGATTAAAGCGGAAATCGATTCCTTTGCAAAAGCGGGCGTCGGACGAAAAACGGGAACGCATTCGCTTGAAGAAAAATAAACGCCGGAAATAGGGCGATTCGTCCGTTTTCGAGAGCTTGAAAAGACGTTTCTTTGCCGAAACGTCTTTTTTTGTTGGCGTCGATTGAGAAATCTGTTAAAATGGGGAAGCGACGCGGAATAAAAAGAAAATCCGGTTGTTTGCGGGGGCGCGAAACGGCGTTTCGACGGGTTGAAAAGGGGGTTACTTTAAGGTGCGACGATTAATATAATAAGGAAAGTAATAAGGAAAGTAATAAGGAAAGGCGTAGATAG
This sequence comes from Thermoguttaceae bacterium, assembly GCA_017435375.1. GTDB lineage: Bacteria > Planctomycetota > Planctomycetia > Pirellulales > Thermoguttaceae > RUG369. The sequence goes on along the minus strand of JAFSFF010000487.1, from coordinate 9,756 downwards.
GAAAGGACGCTAAAATAATCGCGCGACGTCGAATTGGAGCGTTTGAAATCGAAAAAGCGTTTCGCATACAATGAAAATCGGGAAAAAATGGCGGGGCGGGCGCGACGCTCCTTGACTTTTTTGCCGTTTGCTATATCATAAACGATAAAATTGCGTTTTTCCGTCGAACGATCGCCGTGCGAACCCGCGCCGCCGAGAGCCGACGTTCCGCAAAGCGCGCCGCGACGGAAAGATAGCGCGCCGAAATAATCGTTAAAGTTGGAAAAACCTAGCGAAGTCGCTTGAAAAAAGGGCGGCGTATTCGTCAAAGATTCGGTTTTTATGTTTGACTTTGCGCAATTTTAAAATTATAATAGACGCGGCGTCTAGAGTTTTGGCTCGCGCGTCGTTTTGGCATAAAGTAACGTCGACGGTTCGAAACGTAACCTCGACTCGATAACGTTCGTTTGTTGAAAGTAACGGCATGAATCCCGAAGAAGTGTTGCGTATTGTCGAACAAATCCACCTTGCGCGCAAGATCGACAAAGAAACCGTCTTTGTCGGCGTCGAACAAGCGCTTGTGATCGCGGCTCGCAAACATAGCGACGCCGGCGACGACGCGAACGTCGAAGTCTATATCGATCGTCAAACCGGCGAGATCAACGCGTATCGGGACAACGTGCCGCTGACGCCGGAGGAAATTTCCGAACGAATTGGCGCGCAAACCGCCAAGCAAGTGATTATTCAAAAAATTCGCGACGCCGAACGCGACGCGATTTACGACGAATACGCGCCGCAAGTCGAACAGATCGTCGTCGGGAAAGTGCATCGCAACGAAGGCGGCGCGACCTTGGTTACGTTGCCGAACGTCGAGGCGATTTTGCCGCACTCCGAAAAGATTCCGGGCGAAACGCTGCGTCCCGGCGTTCGCGCTCGATTTTTGGTCGCCGAAGTGCGCAAAGCCGGATCGAAAGTGAAGGTGATTTTGAGTCGTTCGCGTCCGTTGCTCGTGCGTCGACTTTTCGAACAAGAAGTGCCGGAAATCGCCGAAGGCGTCGTTGAAATTAAAGAAGTTAGCCGCGAACCGGGGCACCGCGCGAAAATCGCCGTGGCTTCGAACGACCCGCGCATCGACTTGGTCGGCGCTTGCGTCGGCGTTCGCGGGGCGCGCAGTCGCAACGTAACCGAAGAGCTTAACGGCGAGCGCGTCGACGTCGTTCCGTGGAGCGACGATCCGGCGCAATTTATCCAATCGGCTTTGAAACCGGCCGCCGTCGACGAGGTGATTCTGTGCCCGATGTTGGGGCGCGCGATCGTTCTCGTTCAACGCGATCAACGTTCGTTGGCGATCGGGCGCCGCGGCCAAAACGTTCGCTTGGCCAGCAAACTTTGCGGTTGGGACGTCGATATTATGACGCGCGAAGAACTGGACGAAATGCTTGCGAAGGCGATGGAAGCGTTCGTGCAAATCGAAGGCGTTACGCGCGATTTGGCCGACCAGCTCGTCGGCGAGGGCGTGTTGTCTTACGACGACCTTTCGATCGTCGAAACCGACGATTTGGTCGAGTTGGGCGGGCTTACCGAAGAACAAGCGTTGGCGATCGCCGACGAAGCCGAACGTCGCGCCGAGGCGGCCGACGATTTGGCGCGAGTCGACGGCGTGTCGCGCGAAATGGCCGAACGTTTGGTCGGCGGCGGCGTTTCGTCGTATGAAGAGTTGGCGACCGCGTCGGTCGACAAGTTGATCGAGTCGGTCGGCGTTTCCGAAGAGGAGGCGCAAGCCGTCGTCGCCGTTGTGAAGCGGCGCGGCGACGCGTTGGCCGAACTTGGAAAAATCAAAGGCGTTACGCGGGAATTGGCCGAACGTTTGGTCGGCGAAGGGTTTTCGTCGTATCGAGAATTGGCGGACGCTCCCGCCGATAAATTGGCGCGTAAACTCGGAATTTTGCGCGAAGAAACGCAGATGATCGTCGAAGAAGCGAAACGTCGTTGCGAAGCGATGGACGCGAATCAGACGGACGTCGCGCGGAACGCCGCCGAAGACGACGCTTCCGAGGACGCGCGTTCGTAACGTCGCCGGATTTGCCGTAGGAATGAGAACGCGTCGTCGCGGCGCGTTCCGTAAGCGACGTAAGATCGTCGTTTATAAAATGCGTTTGAAAAAGTGGGAAAACTTTTGGGGGTTTTTTAGCGTAATCGGCGTTCGCAACGCGGCGTGTCGTCGTTTGTTCGAAATTGGCGTCGACAAACCTTCCTCGGTAATTTGAAATTATATTCGCGAAGTAATACGGCGCGGGACGCGTCGCTGGGCGGAGAATCTTCGCGAGTATCCAGTTGAGAAAAGAGTAACGTACATTGTCGATTCGAATTTACGCGTTGGCGAAACAGCTTAAAAAAGAGAGTAAAGAACTGGTCGAAATCTGTAAGAAATTGGGACTCGACGGCAAGGGGTCGCCTTTGGCCAGTTTGACCGACGAAGAAATAAAAATCGTCGTCGATTATTTTGAAAAACCCGGTTCCGCGTCGTCTCGACCGACCTCCCAATCGTTTTTGGAGGAAACGGAAAGCGCTCCGATGCGTAAGCCGCCCGTCTTGACGCCTCCGACCGGCAAGGTGCCCGTGTTGCGACCCGCCCGCACTCCGCGCTTGCCCGATTTGGCGCGTCTGAAAACGGAAAACGTTGAAAACGCTTCTTCGGCGACTTTGCCCGAAGCGCCCGTCGCGTCGGAAGAAACGAAAGCCGTCGAAACGCCGACCGAAGCGCCCGTCGCGTCGGAAGAAACGAAAGTCGTCGAAACGCCGACCGAAGCGCCCGTCGCGTCGGAAGAAACGAAAGTCGTCGAAACGTCGACCGAAGCGCCCGGCGCGCCGGAAGAAGCGAAAGTCGTCGAAACGCCGACCGAAGCGCCCGTCGCATCGGAAGAAACGAAAGTCGTCGAAACGTCGACCGAAGCGTCCGCCGCGCCGAAAGAAACGAGCGTCGTTGAAGTTGCGGAAGAAAAGAAAGGCGACGAAGTCGCCGCGACCGACGAAAATAAAAAAGGCGACGAAGTCGAAGCCGTCTCCGCGAAATCTGTCGCGAAGCCCGTCGTCGAAAAGAAACAACCTTTGCGCGACGTTATCGAGCGTCGCGATTCCCAACGAAAACCGCGCGAACGCGACGCCGCCCGTCGCGACGTTAAGCCGATCGATTCGCGCCCGATTCGCCCGATTCCTCCGATTATGGCGCAACAAGATTCTCGAATGCAAGTCCTCGAAGAAATGAAGCGTCCGCCGATGATTACTCCGCCGCACGGAGATCGTATGCGCGTCTTCGAACAGCCGAGGAAACCGAAAAAAGACGACGCCGGCGCGGCGCCGCGTCCGAACGCTCCGAAACCCGGCGTTACTATTCACCTCGCGCCGCTTCCGCCGCAAGCTCCGAAACCCGTTAAAAAAGCGACGAAAGAGCCCGCTCCGCAAAAGCCGGAAATGCGTCTTCCGCCGGAAGTTATTCGCGCCGCCGCTCGCGGAAACCGCCCGTTGACCGAGCATCTTCGCGAACAAGAGGAACGTCGTCGACAAAACGAACTCGGCGCTAAAAATAAAGACGGAAAAGACGCGCGTAAATTCGGCGATTCGACCGTTCGCGACGCGTCCCGAGGACGCGACGACCGCAAGGGCGGGGACGTTCGCAAGGGCGCTTTCGGCGAACCGGTCGGCGGCTCCGATTTTGGCGCGTCGAAGAATCGCGGCAAAGGCAAGGGCGGCAAAGATCGCGGCGAAACCGAAGGGCGCGCCGATATGCGCAACTCGACGCGGCGCGGCGGAAATCAACGTTTTCGCGACGACGACGACGCGTATCGACCGATGCGCTCGAAAGGGAACCGTAAAGATAAGGGCGCCGCGTCCGCGGTTACGGCCCCGCGTAAAGGAGACGTCGTGATTGAAACGCCTTGCACCGTAAAACAATTCGCCGAAACGACCGGGATTTCCGTCGCCGTCGTCATCAAGAAATTGATGGAACTCGGCTATATGTTCACCCTGAACCATTCGTTCGACGCCGAGGTCGCCGAACTCTTGGTCGTCGCGCTCGATTTGAAGGCGACGGTGAAAAAAGAGGCGACGCTCGAAGAGCAGTACGTCGATTCCGCGTTCGATCAAGTCGATCCGGAAGAATCGCTCAAACCGCGCGCGCCGGTCGTTACCTTCCTTGGACACGTCGACCACGGGAAGACCTCCTTGCTCGACCGCATCCTCCACCTGCACGTCGTTTCCGGCGAAAAGGGCGGGATTACTCAGCATATTCGCGCGTATCGCGTTTCGACTCCGGGCGGCGACGTAACGTTCGTCGACACGCCGGGCCACGAAGCGTTTACCGAAATGCGCGCTCGCGGGGCGAACTGCACCGACGTCGCCGTTTTGGTCGTCGCGGCGGACGACGGCGTGATGCCGCAAACGGAAGAGGCGATCAGCCACGCGAAAGCGGCGGGCGTTCCGATCGTCGTCGCGTTGAACAAAATGGACTTGCCGGGCGTCAATCGGGACAAGGTGGTTCAGGAACTCGCGACGAACGACTTGATGCCGAGCGAATGGGGCGGCGACGTCGAAATCGTCGAGACGAGCGCGACGACCGGAATGGGCGTCGACGAATTGCTCGAAACGCTCTTGACCGTCGCCGAACTGCACGAATTGAAAGCGAATCCGGAGCGTCGCGCGACCGGCGTCGTTTTGGAAGCGTCGTTGCAAGCGGGCGAAGGCGTCGTCTGCAAAGCGTTGGTGCAAAAGGGGACTTTGAAGGTCGGCGACGTCATCCTTTGCGGTTCGGCTTACGGTCGCGTCCGCGCGATGACCGACACGCTCGATTTGCGCAAACATATGAAAGAAGCCGGGCCGAGCGTTCCGGTTTCGTTCACCGGACTCGACGTTCCGCCGGCCGCCGGGAGCAAATTCGTCGTCTTGGAAGACGTTTCGGTCGCTCGCCAAATCGCCGAGGAACGCGCGAAGCGAGAACGCGAAGTCGAGTTGGCCGACATTCAATCGCACGTTACGTTGGAAAACCTCTTCGAGCGAATGAATTCGGCGAAACAACAAACGTTGAACGTCATCCTTCGCGCCGACGTTCGCGGTTCGATCGAAGCGATTCGCAAAGAGATGGGCAAACTCGAACACCCGGAAGTCAAGGTGAAGATTTTGCAAGCGTCGGTCGGCGGCGTGACCGAGGCGGACGTTTACTTGGCGGACGCGTCGGACGCGATCATCGTCGGTTTTAACGTCGTCCCGGACGAAGGCGCTCGCGCGTTGGCCGAAAAGAAAAAGGTGCAAGTGCGCCGTTACGACGTTATCTACAAGCTGACCGAAGACATTCGCGCCGCGCTCGAAGGGATGTTGAAACCGATCGAGCAGGTGAAGGAACTCGGACGCGCGTTGGTGCAGCGAGCGTTCAATATCAGCCGCGTCGGAACGATCGCCGGTTGCCGCGTTATGTACGGCGTGATCGAGCGCGACTGTCGAATCCGCGTTATCCGCGACAGCCGAATTATCGGCGATTACCAGCTCGACACCTTGAAGCGCGAAAAAGACGACGTCAAGGAAGTTCACGACGGGTACGAATGCGGTATGAAGTTGAAGAACTTTAACGACGTTAAAGAAGGCGACGTCCTCGAAGCGTATAAGTACGAAGAGGTTGCGCGAACGTTCTGACGTCGCGAAGGGAAGCGAACGTCGCGGCCTAAGCGTCGCGACGGCGGTTCACGTCCGAGTGAAACGCGAATTTGAGTCGAGATTTTCTCGCGACGTTGGGAAAATTCGTTTAAATTCGCGTTTTTTCGTCGAAAATCTTCGCGTCGACTTGACGAAACCAACGCGCGTTGCGTAATAGGAAACGATAACGATCCAAATTAAGGAAAAAAGGAGAAAACGATGGCTTCCCGAAGAACGTTAAAAGCGGCCCAAGCGATTCGCGAGGTCGTCGCGACCTCCCTCTTGACGGACTTAAAGGATCCGCGCGTCGAAACGACGACGATTACGAAGGTTGAAGTTTCGGCCGATATGCGCAACGCGAAAGTTTTCTTTATGATCCGCGGGGGCGAAGCGAAAGAACGCTTGGCGTTGAAGGGGTTGCAAAGCGCCGCCGGCTATCTGCAACAAAAATGCGCGAAGCGAATCGACGCGCGCTACACGCCGAAACTCTCGTTCGAAGTCGACGAGGGCGTTAAGAACCTCCTCGAAATTACGCGAATTCTCGCCGAAGAACGAAACGCGAAAGAGGCCGCCGAAGCGCAAAGCGACGCGAACGACGAGTTCGAAGAAGAGGAGTGGGAAGACGACGAAGACGAGGCGGACGACGAAGACGCCGACGATTCGAAGGCGAACGATTGAGCGCCCCTCCGACGAACGATAAACGCTCGGACGTCGGAGGTATTTTCGGGAACGCGTTTATAAAACGACGCGTCGTTGGCGTTGGAGTCGAACGTCGCGTCGAGGAACGTCGAGAGCGTTGGAGAAAAAATGAGTTCGCGTCAAAAAGAATTGAAAAAACTTTATAAAAAACTGAAAAAACGTTATCCCGACGAACCGGTCGTGTTAGCGCGCGATCGTAAAATACTCGAACATTTAGTTTTCGCGGTGTTTTTGGAAAACGCGAAACGCGAGGCCGCTCGCGCCGCTTTCGTTGCGATGGAGCGGTATTATATCGATTGGAACGAAATTCGCGTTTCGACCGCGAACGAAATCGCCGACGTCGTCGATATGATTCCCGACGCGACGCGGGCCGGCGAACGGTTGCGACGTTTGCTCCAGTGGATTTTTGACGCGACGTATAAGTTCGACCTTGAAGAGTTGCGCGTGCAGGGGCGAAACGCCGTCGTTGAATTTTTGAAAACAGTTCCGTTTTCGACGGCTTTTATGAACGATTACGCGGCGTTGTTGGGGTGCGGCGAGGGCGCCCTTCCGCTTTCCGAGGGCGCGTTGCGAGCGTTGCGTTTGCTTGATTTTGTCGTCGTTTCGGCGGACGGTCGCGAAATTGCGCCGGAACTCGACGGCGCTTTCGAAGGAGACGAAGCTCTCGATTTCTTTTTCGCGTTGCACGAGTTGGGCGCCGAAATGCTCGACGACGAACGTCGCGACGACGCGATTAAGTTTTTACGTTCGATCGACGCCGCGGTCGACGAACGTTCGTGGAAGCCGTTTGTCGAACCGACCGGCCCGACCGATCCGCGCGAGATCGCTCGGTTGGTCGCGAAACAGGAAAAACGGCAAAAGCGCGCGTCGACGCCTCTTATCGACGAAATCGATATGCTCGACGACGCGATCGAAGCCGACGATTTGGACGGCGACGATTTATTGACGAAGGACGCGGACGACGGTTACGGCAAAGCGTTCGGCGCCGACGAACAGAGCGTCGACGACGATTCGGCGTTTGGAATAATGAAAAAGCGCGCTCGAAAGAATTTGGGACGCGATAAGAGCGTCGGCGAAGAAACGTCGTTGACGCGCAACGGAACCGCGTATTCCGATTTTTATTCGAACGACGAACGCTCGCTCTTTTCTTTCGAAGACGTCGAGGAGTTAGAAAACGAAAAACGCGCCGTTTCGAAACCGAAGAAAAAGCGACGCGTCGACGACGAGGCCGACGCAAGCGAGGAAAATGGGGCGGAGTTTGCGCCGAAACCGAAGAAAAAAGCGCGCTCCGCCGACGAAGAGGTTGGTTCCGACGAGAAATTGGAGAAAAAGGAAGCGAAAAAGAGCGCGAAAAAATCCGCGAAAAAGGAAACGAAAAGCGGAGACGAAAGCGCGGAGGACGCGGGCGCGGAGATCGTTCGCAAGCCGAAGTCGCGAGCGAAGGGAAAATCGAATAAAAACGAAGAACCGAGCGACGACGCGCCCAATTAAGTCGGCGAAAGCGACGTTTAACGAAACGAAGTCGTCGCGGCGCCGTCGAACGTTCGCGCGTTTGGGGAAGCGGCGACGGCGCGACGGCGTAAAATTGAATATCGATTGTTTTTTCTTTTTGGCGAGGAGAATCTGATGGCTGGGCATTCCCATTGGGCCGGTATTAAACATAAAAAAGCCTTGATCGACGCGAAACGCGGGAAACTTTGGAGCAAATTGGCGAAGGCGATCATCGTCGCGGCGAAGCAGGGCGGCGGCAATCCCGACGAAAACATCCGGTTGCGCGCGGCGATCGACGAAGCGAAGGCGGTCAGCCTCCCGAAAGAAAACATTATTCGAGCGATCAAACGCGGCACCGGCGAACTCGATCCGGTCGAACTCGAAGAAGTGTTGTACGAAGGGTACGGCCCGAACGGCGTCGCGGTGATGGCGGCCGGTTTGACCGACAATCGCAACCGCACCGCGCCGGAAATCCGCAAGATTTTCGAAGTTTGCGGCGGCAAAATGGGCGCGTCCGGCTGCGTCTCTTGGAACTTCGACAAAAAAGGCGTCGTCGAGATTCCGGTCGACCAAAAGGGCGAAGAAGAGATGATGGAACTCGCGATCGAAGCGGGCGCCGACGACGTCGCGACGAACGAAGATTCTTACGAAGTGCAGTGCGAACCGGAAGCGTTCGACGCCGTTCTCGCCGCGTTCGAACAAGCGGGATTGCATCCGGAACACTCGGAAATCTCTTACGTTCCGCGCGACACGATGGAGATTAAAGACCTCGAAACCGCGAAAAAAGCGATGAAGTTGATGGACGCGCTCGACGAACACGAAGATATTCAAAAAGTGTCCGCGAACTTTGTTATCGCGCCGGAAATTTTGGCGCAACTTGAAGATTAGTAAAGATTCGGCGCGGTTTCGCGTTGAGGAGCGGTCGCGTTCGGCGGTTGGAAAACGTCGAACGCGGCGTTGCGAAAGCGCGACGTCGAGCGGCTCCGATAGGAAACGGGCGGCGTTAAACGCGTCGACCCGTTTTTTTGTTTATCTTGTTTTCTTTCGTCGACCGTTTCGATGACTTCTCGCGACAACAAAAAACGTTCCGTTTCCGCGCCGACGGTTCCTTATTTTATCGCCGTCGCGTCGGGGATTCTTGCGGACGCTTGGTTCGCGCCCGGTTTTCGATTTTGGGCAATTCTCGCAATTCTTGCCGCCGCGGCGAGTTGCGTTCTTTTTTATCGCGATCGCAAACGCAGTTTCGCGGCGGAAAAGTCGGCGTTGACGTTAAAAGGGGCGACTTGCGTAAACAACGCGGATTTTGAGGACGGCGGCGAATATTCCGGCGTCGAAAGTTCGTTCGGCGGCGAAACGCAAGAGCGAGCGGAAGCGGAGGCGAGCGACGAACTCGAGACGGCGCTCGACGCCGACGGCGACGCGGCGGTTTATTGGGCCGATTGGTTGGCGGCGAACGGCGGAGAGTCGGCGGAGGTTGCGGGCGAGAAACGCGACGGCGGCGAAGAGTCGCAAGATTGGAACGCGGCGTTGAGTCGTTTTCTCGCCGAACGTCGGCGTCGAGGCTTGCCGGTTGTCGGCGCGGCGCGTTTTGACGACGTTAGAAAAGACGGTCGAGAAGAAAAACCGAACGGCGCTAAAACGAACGAAACGGAGACTTGCGACGAGCGTTTGCAAGGCGCGCGCGCCGTTGGCGTCGAGTCGGACGAGACGCTGATATTCGACTTTGAGGGTTTCGACGAGTTTAGCGTTTGGCGCGGCTCGGCGTTTCAAGGCGGCGAGCGGAAGGGCGACGAGGCGTCCGGCGACCGATTCGACGACGAAGAAGAACAAAGCGCGCAAAATCGGTTAGATTGGCGAGAATGGCGGAGTTGGCGAAATTGGGCGGCGGAACGTCGCGGCGTCTTG
>JAFSFF010000486.1 GCA_017435375.1 Thermoguttaceae bacterium | reverse complement strand
CGTCGATCGAGATTTTCCCGCCGAGCGTCGGTTCGATGTGAATCGGTTCTGACGCGCCCGCTTCCGGATTCGAAACGACGCCGCGAATCGCCCCGCCGCGAAGTATCGCGACGCCGCCCGATTGCGTTAGGTTCGGGGTTTGCGCCGACGCCTCGAAGGGCGACGAGAGGACGAACGCGCTCCCGAGCAAGAAAACGCCGAGTCGAACGGGAGACGCGGGGCGGGACGGACGGTTGTTTTGCGCTCGTTTCATTGATTTTTGTTCCTTGAAGTGGCGCGTCGGCTGACGCGAGCTTATTATATTATCGGCTTTTTAGACGGCGCGGCGCAAGTCGCGGTTCCGAAAAAACGGTCGCGACGGTCGACGCGGGTTTGACGGTCGCGGAACTTTCGCAAACAACGTCGTCGACAGAAAACGCGAAGGGAAGGAAGGACGGCGAGATTTTAGCGAATATAACGATCGCGCCAAGAGCGGGAAAAGGGGCGGGGAACGCGCGGGGGCAAAAAAACGCGTCGACGAACCGTTCGGAACGCCGACGCGTTTTTTAAAGCGTCAAGTTATCGACGGGCGAAACTCACTTCGCGGCTTCGATGAGCTTGCGGACTTCTTCCAAATGACCGGCGCTGCCGAGCATTTCGTTTTTGTGAATGATGTATTCGGCGTAGGCCGGCATGAAGAGCTTGCCCGGGTCGCGGAGGTCGAATTTTTCCGGTTGGTCGCGGAAGAATTCACGGTGAATCGCGCACCAAACGAGACGACCGTCGGTGTCGATGTTGATCTTCGTAACGCCGAGTTTCGCGGCCGGGAAGTATTGTTTTTCGTCGACGCCGCTGGCGTTTTTCATCGCGCCGCCGGCGTTGTTGATGCGAGCGACCCATTCGGCCGGAACCGAGGAGGAACCGTGCATGACGAGCGGGAAGTTCGGTTTGACTTCGTTGACCGCCGCTTGGATTTTTTCCAAAACGTCGAAGTGGAGGCCTTGGTTGCCCGAGAATTTGAAGGCGCCGTGCGAGGTGCCGATGGCGACCGCGAGGGAGTCGACGCCGGTCTTTTCGACGAATTCGGCCGCTTGAGCCGGGTCGGTCAGTTTGACGCTGCCGACGACGTCTTCTTCAACGCCGCCGAGTTGGCCGAGTTCGGCTTCGACGACGACGCCCTTTTCGTGAGCGCGGTCGACGACGCGTTTCGTGATTTCGATGTTCTTCGCGAATTCTTCGTGCGAAGCGTCGATCATAACGGAGCTATAGAAGCCGCTGTCGATGCAGTCGTAGCAGACTTCTTCGGTGCCGTGGTCGAGGTGAACGGCGAAGATCGCTTCCGGGAAGACTTTGTCGGCGGTGCGGATCATGCCTTCGAGGAAGTTTTTGTCGGTGTAGGTGCGAGCGCCGCGGGAGATTTGGATGATGAACGGAGCGCTTTTCGCGTCGTCGTTCGGGTCTTCGTTTTTCGCGAATTTGCCCAAGTTGCCGCGGAACAGACCGACGAGCTGTTCGAGGTTGTTGATGTTGTACGCGCCGATCGCGTATTTGCCGTAAGCGGCCTTGAACAATTCTTTAGTCGTAACGATCATTGATTTAATCTCCTGAAATTTTATCGATCTCGGGGCGCGGCGAGCCGATTCGCGGAACCGTTTCGCGCCGTTATTAATTAATAACGACAAACCGTTGAACGAAACGCCGTTTTCTCGTTCGCGTCGCTTTGGCGTTTGTCGGGGAGCGGGCGCAAAACCCGACCGATGGGGTCGAGTATCTAGTACGCGCCGAGCGTTCCGACCGCTAACAATTTGAATTATACCTCGTTTCGCTTACTTGAAAACGGGGGGGAGCGTTCTTCCTTAAAATTTTTTTCGCCGTTTTTAGCGAAAGCGCCGGTTTTGCCGATTTTTCCGGCCTTGGATTTCCTTTGCGCGTTCTTCCGGGAGGCGGGCGCGGGGGCAAAAAACGTTGCGCCGGTCGCGACGATTTTGCGGATTCGGCGAGCGGGGGGAAGGGCGCCGTTTGGGCGTCGTCGAAAACATTGGGAAGCGCGTTTTTTTTCGATTTGCGGCGGTCGACGGGCTTTCCAAATTGTTTGACTTCGCTAAAATAGACGGTATGAGCGAACTTACCCCGATGATGAAACAGTATTACGACGCCAAAGAGGCTTCGAAGGGCGCCCTTCTGCTTTTCCGGATGGGCGACTTTTACGAGATGTTCTTTGACGACGCGTACAAGGCCGCCGAAACGCTCGGCGTTACCGTTACGACCCGCGACCGCAACAAGCCCGCGTCGGAAGCGACGCCGATGGCCGGGTTCCCGCACCAACATCTGGACGCTTATTTAGCGCGCCTCGTCGCCGCCGGACACAAGGTGGCGGTTTGCGAGCAGATGGAAGACCCGAAAAAGGCGAAAACGATCGTCAAGCGCGAGGTTACCCGCATCGTAACGCCCGGGACGGTGATGGACGAGTCGATGCTCGACCCGCGTCGGAGCAATTATTTGGCGGCGATCTATATTCCGGAAAAGAAGCGGCGTTGCGCGAAGGCGGGAGCGTCGGGCGCCGAGTTTTGCGACGACGAAGACGAGCGTTCCGAGGAGTTTTTGCGAACGCTCGACCGCGCCGAACAGGACGAGGAACGGCGCGCGGCGGCGAGCGGCGGTTCGGACGCGGCCCGCAAATTCGGCAAAATCGGCGCTTCCGATATTCCGCCGACAAAACTTGTCGGGCTCGCTTGGGTCGAAACGTCGACGGGGCATTTTTCGGCGACGACGATACCGTTTTCGAGCCTTTTCGACCAACTGGCGCGGGTGCGACCGTCCGAATGCCTTATTCAGGAAGAATTTCGTTACATCTTTCCGGAGTGGACGCTCGAACAGACGACGCTGACGACTCGGCCCGGCTGGGTTTTCGCGAAACGGACGGCGTTCGACGCGCTTTCGAAACACTTCCGTCTGTCGACGTTCGAAGGGTTCGGTTTTAACGAAAAAGACGACGTTTGCGCGTTGCAGGCGGCGGGGGGCGTGATCGATTATTTGCTCGAAACGCAAAAACAATCGCTCGACCATATCGACGCGCTCGTCCCTTACCGTCGCGGAAAACGGCTCGAAATCGACGAAGCGACGCGCCGAAGTCTTGAAATCGTCCGCACTTACCGCGACGGGCGCCGCGAGGGTTCGCTCCTTGCGACGATGGATCGTTGCGTTACGTCGATGGGGAGCCGCTTGCTGGCCGAGTGGGTGTCGTACCCGTTGACCGAATGCGACCTCATCGGGATTCGGCAGGACGCGGTCGCCGAAATTATCGAGCGCGGCGGCGAAATGGGCCCGATTCGCGACGCGTTCGCCGGCGTTTTCGACTTGGAGCGGATTATTTCTCGCATCGTGCAGGAGCGGGCGACGCCGCGCGATTTGATCGGGGTCGGGAAGACGATTCGGTCGTTTCCGATTTTTAAAGCGTTCCTCGAAACGTCGTCGAGCCGCCTCTTGAAGACGCTCGGCGACCACCTCGAACTGAAAAACGAGCTTTGCGACGAGATCGAGCGCGCGCTCGGCGACGAAGCCCCCCTCAATTTCCGCGACGGCGGGTTCGTTTGCGACGGTTATAACGAAAAACTCGACGAATACCGTCGCCTCCAACGCGGCGGGAAGGAATGGTTGACCGCGTATCAAGCCGCCGAAGTCCGACGCACCGGGCTGACGGGGTTGAAAATCGGCTTTAACAATGTTTTTGGTTACTATATCGAATTATCGCGCTCGGTAGCCGATAAGGTTCCGGAAAATTACGTTCGGAAACAGACGCTCAAAAACGCCGAACGTTACGTAACGCCGGAGTTGAAGGAGTACGAGGAAAAAACGCTCGGCGCCGAGGAACTCGCGAAGGAACTCGAATTCGAGATTTTTTCGACGCTCCGGCGCAAGGTCGCGGACGTTCGGGCCGACATTCAGCGCGCGGCGAACGTTTTGGCGCACTTCGACGTCTTGGCCGGGCTCGCGACGTTGGCCGAACAGGGGAATTACTGCCGTCCGGAGATGGTCGACGAGCCGATTTTGCGCAT
>JAFSFF010000485.1 GCA_017435375.1 Thermoguttaceae bacterium | reverse complement strand
AGCGCGACGAAAGCGATCGAGCGTTTAATCGTATTTTGGCGAAGAAATTCGCGTTTTTGATCGCGGGATGGAGCAGCTGGTAGCTCGCGAGGCTCATAACCTTGAGGTCGTAGGTTCAAGTCCTACTCCCGCAACTGAAAAGCCGTCGAGAAATCGACGGTTTTTTTATTTCTTGACGCTTTTCTCTTGCGTTCGTTCTCCGAAACGCCCAAAACGCTTCGTCGTTTCAACGGCGATAAAATTTTGAACGCCGTTAAAGCGCGCCTCTCTACTCTTTTTTTCGCTTCTCATTTCGTTTTACCTTAAAAATTTATCGTCAAAACTTAAAACCGACGCTCGCGACCGGCGGAAAGCGAAACGTCGCTTAAATCGCGTCGACGCGTTTTCCGTCTCTTTCCGGTTCTTCCGGCGGTTCCGCGTCGCCCCCGTCCTGTTCAAACGGTGAAAATCCGGTACAATGTCGATAACGCGCGACGTCGATTCTCCGCTCGCTCGCCGATTCCGACGGGGCGAGCGACGTCAAAAAACGCCGCGACGGCAAATTACGCGATTTACAGAATTTGCGCGACTTGCGCATTTCGTCAAAATAAAAAGTTCACGCAATTTAAGAAAGGTTTAACGCATGACCGACGCGCTTTCGGCTCGCGATTATTTTCAAGCGTTCGACGTGTTGAACGTCAACGGTAAAAAATACGGCTATTACCGCCTCGCCGCGTTGGAGGAACGCGGGTTGACCAAACTCGCCGCGCTCCCGTACTCGATTCGCGTTCTGCTCGAAGCGACGCTGCGCAACTGCGACGAATTCGCGGTTTCGAAAGCCGACGTCGAAAATTTGGCGCGTTGGACGCCGAACGATCTCGGAACGCTCGAAGTCCCGTTCAAACCGGCCCGCGTCATCTTGCAAGACTTCACCGGCGTCCCGGCGGTCGTCGACTTGGCCGCGATGCGCTCCACGATGAAGCGTCTCGGCGGCGACCCGAAAAAAATCAACCCGCTCATTCCGGTCGATCTCGTCGTCGACCACTCGATTCAAACCGACTACTTCGGTTCCGCCGATTCGCTCCAAAAGAACATCGACCGCGAATTCGAACGGAACGCCGAACGTTATTCCCTCCTCCGCTGGGCGCAACGTTCGCTCGACAACTTCAACGCCGTTCCGCCGTCCGTCGGGATCATTCACCAAGTCAACCTTGAATTCCTCGCTCGCGTCGCGTCGACCGTCTCCAACGACGAAACTAAAGCCGCCGGTCTCGACGGTCTCGTCTTCCCGGACTCCGTCGTCGGCACCGACAGCCATACGGTGATGATCAACGGCCTCGGCGTTCTCGGTTGGGGCGTCGGCGGGATCGAAGCGGAAGCGGTGATGCTCGGCCAACCTTATTATATGCTCGCGCCGCAAGTCGTCGGATTCGAGTTGAAAGGCGCGCTCAAAGCGGGCGTTACCGGCACCGACCTCGCGCTCACCATCGTCCAAATCCTCCGCAAAGAGGGCGTCGTCGGGAAGTTCGTCGAATACTTCGGCGACGGCGCGACGAGTCTTCCGGTCGCCGACCGCGCCGTTTTGGCGAATATGGGCCCGGAATACGGCGCGACGACCGGCTTCTTCCCGATCGACGAAAAGACGCTCGACTTCCTCCGCGAAACCGGTCGCGACGCCGAAACGGTCGCGCTCGTCGAAGCTTACTCGAAAGCGCAAGGCCTCTTCCGCTCCGCCGACGCGCCGACGCCGAATTACACGAAAGTCCTCACCCTCGACCTCGCGACCGTCGAACCGTCGTTGGCCGGGCCGAAACGTCCGCAAGACCGCGTTCCGTTGAGCGAAATGAAGTCGGCGTTCCAAAAATCGCTCCGCGCGCCGATTTCCGAACGCGGTTTCGCCCTCTCCGAAGAGGAAGCGAACAAAAAGGTTAGCGTCGTTTGGGACGGCTCCGACTGCCCGGAATCGCCGCGCCTTCCGAAAACCGGCGTCGACGAAATCGGTCAAGGCGCCGTCGTCGTCGCGTCGATTACCAGCTGCACGAACACGAGCGCGCCGCGTTTGATGATCGCCGCCGGTCTCCTCGCGAAGAAAGCGGTCGAACGCGGTTTGCGTCCGAAATCTTACGTCAAAACGAGCTTCGGCCCGGGCTCCCGCGTCGTCGTCGACTACCTGAAAAAAGCCGACCTGATGGCGCCGCTCGAAACGCTCGGCTTCAACGTCGTCGGATACGGCTGCCTCACCTGCATCGGGAACAGCGGCCCGCTTCCGGAACCGGTCGCGAAGGCGGTCGTCGACGGCGACTTGGTCGCCTCCGCCGTTTTGAGCGGGAACCGCAACTTCGAAGGCCGCGTCAACCCGTTGGTTAAGGCGAATTACCTCGCCAGCCCGCCGCTCGTCGTCGCGTTCGCGTTGGCCGGAACGACGAATATCGACATGACGACGGAACCGCTCGGCGTCGACCAAAACGGCGCTCCCGTTATGCTCGCCGACATTTTCCCGTCGAACGAAGAAATCGACGCCATCGCCAAAGACGCGCTCGACGGCGAAGTTTACGCGGCCAACTATCGCGGCGTTTACGACTCGAACCCGCTTTGGAACGCGATTCCGACCGAAGAAAGCGAACTTTTCGACTGGAACGCCGACAGTACTTACGTCCAAGAGCCGCCGTTCCTCGCCGAAATGACGAAGGAAGCCGAAGAGCCCGCCGCGATTACCGGCGCCCGCGCGCTTCTCGTCCTCGGCGACAGCGTTACGACCGACCACATCAGCCCGGCCGGCGCGATCAAGAAAGACTCTCCCGCCGGTTCGTTCCTCTTGAACTCCGGCGTCGAGTTCCGCGACTTCAACAGTTACGGCTCGCGCCGCGGGAACGACCGCGTCATGACCCGCGGCACGTTCGCCAACATTCGCATTCGCAACCTTTTAGCTCCGGGAACCGAAGGCGGCGTTACGAAGTTTCTCGGCGTTTCGGCCAACGACGGCCCGGTTGAAAGCGTTTACGACGCGGCCCTGAAATACCGCGAAACGAAGACGCCGCTCGTCGTTTTGGCGGGCGCCGAATACGGCACCGGGAGCAGCCGCGACTGGGCGGCCAAGGGAACGACGCTTCTCGGCGTCCGCGCCGTTATCGCGTCGAGTTTCGAACGGATTCACCGCGGCAACCTCGTCGGGATGGGCGTTCTTCCGCTCGAATTCGTCGACGGTCAAACCCGCGAATCGCTCGGCTTGACGGGAACGGAACTCTTCGATATTCCGTCTCTTAGCGACGATTTCGAACCGCGTTCGGAAATTGAAGTCGTCGCGACTTCGACGGACGAAGCGACGTTCGGTCAAAAGACGACGTTCAAGGTTCGCGTTCGCATCGACGCGAAAGTCGAACTCGTTTATTACAAGAACGGCGGCGTTTTGCAAACCGTTTTGCGTCAACTCTTGACGAAGTAAGCGCCGACGCCGCGAGCGTTTAAGGTTCTCTCTTTAAGGGCCCGTTCGACCGTTTTCCAAGTCGGCGGGCCTTTTTCTTCTCCGCTTCTTTTCTTCTCGCCGTTTTTTTAGCGACGCCGCGTCAAAAAAATTCTCCTTTTTCGGCGAAAATTTTTATTTTTTCCGCTTTTTCGCTTGACTTTCCGAACGCGACGCCGAATAATATATTACAGGAGTTAGCGGAGTAGCTCGCGTCCCGCTTTCGTCAATTTTCGCAACGAAAACGCGTCTATCGGTTTCGCTTCCCTTCCTTCGACTTGAAAAGGAGATCAAAATGACGCCGCAAACGCCCCCCGTCTCGCTTCCGTCCGACGCCGCGTCGACGCCCGCCGTCGAAACGCCGAAACGCCGTCGGTTTCCGACGTTAACGTTGAAACCGCTCCTTTGGACGGTCGCGATTTTAGCGCCGCCGCTCGCTTACGTCGCGCCGATCGGGTTCTTTCTCCCGGAACTGTTGAACGGCCCGGAAATCGTTCAATTTCATTTGCCTTGGGGGCCGACGCTCCTAATACCGCGTTCGCTTCTTAAAGTCGCGATCGCCTTGACGCCGGTCGTCTTTTGGCTCGCGGCGCCGCTCGGAACCGTCGCGTCGGTCGGAGCGTTCCGTCGGAGTCGCCTCGTTTGGGCGAAGACGCTCGCGGCGCTCCTAATCGTCGCGAACGTTTGGCTTTTGCTCTCGCGTCCCGGGCTATTTTTACTTGAAGACGTCGCGCCGGAATTTGTCGTCGATTTTTTATTGTCGATTTAGCTTGACCGACGCCGCGCGACAGGCGCCGCCGATTTTTTAACCGTCGTTAACCGACGAAGCCGCCTTGGCTCCCGAAACCACCGACAGGGCCGTTATGTCGAATCCAACGCCTCCCGCCGTTCCCCGCGACGCCGCGCCGCGTCCCGGTTTTTTCGCCGATTTCAAAAGTTGGCCGTTCGCGACGTCGACGTTCGCGGGCCTTGCGCTCGCGCCGCTCCTTTGGGCCGCGCCGTCGCTGTTTATGCTCTTTTCTTGGAGCCGCCCCCCCAAACAGGTAACTTGGGCGGAAATATCCGAAACTTTTCCCGTCGCGGTCGTCTTTCTCCTCGCCGCGATTCCGACGGCGCTTCAATGCGTCGCGACGGTCGCCCTTTGGACGCGCGTTCGACGACTCGGCGTCGCCGGAACGCTTTACGCCGTTTTAGCGACGCTCGTTAACGCCGCGCTCGTTTGCGTTCTCGCGGCCGCGCTCCTTTAACGCCCGACTCGCCCGCTTTGCTCGAAGGAGTTTTCCAATGACCGAACTTGAAAAAACGTCGGAAACGCTCAAAACGCCCGTCGACGTTCGCCCCGCCGCGCCGTCGCGTCCCGGTTTCTTCGTCGATTTAGGACGTTGGCTCCTGAAAACGCCGACGCTCGCGCTCGTCGTCTTCGCGGCGCCGGTTTATTTTTTCGCGTCGCCGCTTTTCCTCCTTTTCGCGGCCTATTATCCGTCGGCGGATAACGCGACGTTTTGGTCGAGCCTCGCGCTCTTACCGTTGACCGTCCTTTGCGTTAGCGTTCCGCCGAAACTCGCTTTCGTCGCGCTGATCGTTCTTTGGATTCGCGCTTGGCGACGCGACGCCGGACTCGGCGCGAAGATTCTCGTCGCGTTCTTAACGCTTCCGTATTTGGCGGCGGCGACGGTTCGACTTTGGGCGCCGTCCGCGCTCGAAATCTTCCGCAACTTGAACGCGTCCTAACGTTCGTCGAATTTTGCGACGATAAAAAGCCGCCGCCGCGAATCCGCTCGCGACGGCGGCGACGCCCGATTTAGAAAAAACCGCCGAAGCAAATCCGTTCGCAACGACGGAAAAACCGCCGAAGCAAATCCGTTCGCAACGGCGGGAAAACCGCCGAAGCAAATCCGTTCGCGACGGCGGAAAAACCGCCGAAGCAAATCCGTTCGCGTCGACGGGAAAACCGCCGAAGCAAATCCATTCGCGACGGCGGGAAAACCGCCGAAGCAAATCCGTTCGCGACGTTGGTTTTCCGTCTTAGGAGCGGCGAAACGAAACGACGTTCGGCAAGGAAACGTCGCCGTTCGATTCGAGAACACGACGGTTTAAACGTCGAGGGTAAGTCTCGAATTGTCCGTTAACGTTTCGCCGCTTTTATTCCGTAAAAGCCTCCTTCGCCCATTAAGAGGCGGGCGCGATAAAAATTTTCGCAAATCGCATTTGAAAATAAAATTTTTTATCTCAATCCGACGCGAAAATTTCTCTCCCCGCGTCGTTCGACGCCGCGCGCCAAAAATTATCGCCTCTTTGACCGTTAAGAGAACGCCGTCGGCAAAAATCGCGCGGCATAAAGAATAAAATCAGACTTTTGTTGCTTTCTTTTTCAAAATCGACGCCGAACGCCGTCCGAAGAAATTAAAGTCGCGGCGCTCCGTTCAAAGACTGCGCTAAAAATAAAAAAAGCCGACGTCGAACTTGTCGACGTCGGCTCTTCGTTAGCGAACGATTAACGTTTTGAACCCGTTTTTACGAGTTCCGCGCGTTTCGCTTATTTCGGCAGAAGAATACGAGCGTTTTCTTGGAAGGAAACCTTCTTCGTTTCGCCGTTGATCTTGTACTCGATATCGAGCGTTTTCTTCGTGTTATAAATCGGGTCGCCGAAGAGGTCGTTGTACTTGCCGACGTAGGTCAGGAGGCGCGAACCGTTGAAGTATTTTTCCATCAACTTTTCGCGAACGTCGACTTTTTTGTCGCCGGCGCCGTAGGTCGCGGAAACGATCTCGATTTTGAGATTTTCTTTCGCAACTTCTTCGCGGAGCGAGCGGAGTTGTTCTTCCGCGACGCGTTGGTTCGGGTCGAACGTTTTGTCCGGGTTCGGAAGCCATTTGTATTCGCCGAGCTTGCTCGTGTCGCCGTCTTGACGAATGTCGAAACGGTTGATGCGCGGAGCGGTGGCGATACGCGGACGAATCGGCGGAATCGTGCTGACCGCGACGCTTTCCGGGTCGTACATTTGGCGAATTTCTTCGT
>JAFSFF010000484.1 GCA_017435375.1 Thermoguttaceae bacterium | reverse complement strand
TTTAAAGCGCTTTAAAACGCGGCGTCGCGCTTCGTTCCAACGGTTCGCGACGGCGAGAGAAACAAGAAAGAAAAATTTTCTCGAAATTTTGAGAACGAGGAAACGAAATGAAAACGCGTTGCGGTTAAACGAGTTGTCGCGATTCGACGGAGCGGAGCGGCGTTGAAAAACGGGGAGAGCAAAGAAAAAAAAAGGCGTTTTTTCGGTTTGGCGCCGCGATTGCCTAATTGCGGGCGTTCCCCTTGAGAACGCGGCGCACTGGGTGGTGCGAGGATACCTTGCCCGTTCCTCCGCCAAGTCGTTTTGACTCGTCGCGTTCAAAAGGGTTTTTTTTATTTCTTGGCGGCGCTTCTCGACGACGTTTGCTTTGTTATTTTAGCTATTTTTTCTGTTTTAATATCTTGCCGCTCCCAAATTTTTTTAACGCGTTGTTTTTGGCGGAAAAAAGTGAGAAAACGCGAAAAACGCTTGCGTCGCGCCTCGTTTTCCTTTATATTAATAACGAACGGCGGCCCGCGACGGTCGCTCGGCGTTCCGATTTAAAACGCGAACGAAATTTGGAGAAAAAACGAGAAGGAATAAATCGACGGGGCGGTTGCCGCGTCGACGGGAGACAGGTAAGATGAAAAAAGTGGCAAAATTAACGTCGGCGCTCGCGTTCGCGGCTCTTTGCGCCGCGTTTTCGACGGGAAGCGTCGCGAAGGCTGAAACTTTGAAAGAGAAAAATCCGGCCCCGAAAGCGGGCGAACAAATTTTGATGTCGGCGGAATTGCCCTTGGCGACCGGCGGAACCTGGACCGGCGGCGACGCTATGCCGCTCGGCGGCCCGAACCCGATCGACGAAACGAAGACCGAAACGCTGAAATTCTGGTTCTTCCTCCCGTCGAACGAATCGGCGAAAACCGACGCCGGTTTCCCGTTGATGCTCTTCCTGCACGGCGCGGGCGAACGCGGCGACAATCCGGAAAAAGTGAAGATTCACGGCCCGGCGATGATCTGCTCGAAACCGGAAAAAGCGAAAGATTGGCCGTTCCTGACCGTTTCGCCGCAATGCCCGGGCGTTCGCTTTTGGTCGCCGGCTCAACTGCGCGTCTTGATCGACCAAATTTGCGACAATTACCCGGTCGACCGTTCGCGAATTTACGTTACCGGCCTTTCGATGGGCGGTTTCGGGACTTGGGGCTTGATCGCGCATTCGTCCGACATTATCGCGGCGGCGGCTCCGCTTTGCGGCGGTTACGACGTTAAATTCGCGCCGAAAATGACGAAAACGCCGATTTGGACGTTCCACGGCGACGCGGACGGCGCCGTCAAGTACGAGTATACGAAAAATCTCGTCGAAGCGGTCAAGAAAGCGGGGAACGACGATATTCAATTCACGACGTACCCGGGCGTCAATCACAACTGCTGGACGCGAACTTACGACAATCCGGAACTTTACCGTTGGTTCCTTTCGAAAAAACTCGAAAAATAAACGGTTAACGCGGAAATAATATCGGAGAAAACGTTTAAAAGCGGGCGTTCGGCGACGTTTAACGCGGAACTTTCGCGCTTAAAAAACGTTTAAAAAACGTCGTCGTTCGTTAAGGGCGTCGGCGTTTTTTTGTTTTTATCGGCGTCTTTTTGAATAACGAAACGAGGCAACGAATGAAACGAACGATTCGATTCGCGGCGCTTTGCGTCGTCGGGTGCGTCGCGTCTCTCTTGGGCGCGACGGCGATTCTTGCGCAAGAAAACGACGGCGCGGCGACGCCGAAAGCGGGCGAACTGGTCGCCGCGTCGGTCGAACTCCCGGCGGTCAAGCGCGAAGGCGGGCGTCGCGGCCCGGAAACGCTCGACCCGTCGGCGGCTCCGCAAACGTTGAAATATTACGTTTTCCAACCGAGCGACGAGTCGGAAAAGACCGACGCGGGTTTCCCGTTGATGTTGATGTTGCACGGCGCGGGCGAACGCGGCGACAATTTGGAGCTGTTGAAAAAATACGGCCCGGTCGAGTTCTGCTCGAAAGCGGAGAGCGCGAAAAATTGGAAATTCTTCACCGTCGCGCCGCAATGCCCGGCGAACGGCTGGTGGTCGGCGGCGCAGCTTAGCGTTATGATCGACAAAGTTTGCGAACTTTACCCGGTCGACAAAGATCGCGT
The DNA here is from genome assembly GCA_017435375.1 of Thermoguttaceae bacterium. GTDB lineage: Bacteria > Planctomycetota > Planctomycetia > Pirellulales > Thermoguttaceae > RUG369. The sequence goes on along the minus strand of JAFSFF010000484.1, from coordinate 583 downwards.
TTACGTTACCGGCGTCTCGATGGGCGGTTTCGGAACTTGGTCGCTCCTCGCGACTTGCCCGGAAAAGATCGCGGCCGCCGCGCCGATTTGCGCCGGAGGCGACCCGAACGCCGCGCCGAAAATGGCGACGACGCCGATTTGGGCGTTCCACGGCGACAAAGACCCGCTCGTCCGCCTCGAACAATCGCAAACGATGATCGACGCGAACAAAAAAGCCGGCAACCCGGACGCGAAACTGACCGTTTACCCCGGCGTCGGACACGACAGCTGGATCAACGCTTACGCGGAAGCCGACCTCTATACTTGGCTCCTCTCGAAGCGAATCAGCGGCAAACCGGCGAAGGTCGAACCGATTCAGGAAGCGGCGCTCGACGAAGCTCCCAAGGCGGGCGCGTTGGTCAAGGGCGCGGTCGAAGTTCCCCTTTCGAAGCGCGAACGCGGGCTCTTCGGACCGGAAACGCTCGACGAAACGAAGTCGCAAACGTTGCGTTACTTGGCGTTCCAACCGGTCGACGAGTCGGCGAAGACGGACGCGGGCTTTCCGCTCCTTATCTTCCTGCACGGGATCGGCGAACGCGGCGAC
>JAFSFF010000483.1 GCA_017435375.1 Thermoguttaceae bacterium | reverse complement strand
GCTAACGTTGGTAAAGCGCGCCCCCCTTAGTCTCCCTTAACTTTCAACGTCGTTTTCGACTCTTTCCTTCAAAAGCCGTTCGTTTTCCCGCCTCTTTTCTCTTTTGCCGCGCTTTATTATCCGTTTTTTCTTTTAACCGTCTTTCCTATTCGACGCGTTTTACCGCCGCCGGCCGAGCGCGACGTTGCAAATTAACTTTTTCTAACTTTTTTGACAAAAACGCCCGCAAATTAGACAAAACTAATTGACGCCGCTCCTGAAATCGGGTATATTATTAAGCGCAAAAAGAAAACCCAGAAAACCTCGCCGTTTTGTTAGAACAAACAAACCGGCATTGTTTTTTACTCCGTTTCTTAGACAAAGCTAACTTATGAACGACTTTATTTGCGACGCCGACCGAAAAGAAGCCTTACGTTTTCTCCTAGTAAAGACCGCCGCGGTGCGAAGCGGCGTCAAACCGGGCGAGCTTTTGCGCGTTCGGCATTGTTACAAGTCGCAAACGCGCGCCGATTCGCTCTTTAGCTTCACTCGCGACGACGTTCTTAAAATTTTGAAACTCGATTACGTTCGACTTCGCGTCGAAGACGACAGCTCGCTCGTTTTATTTTTTCATCGCGACGCGCTTCGTCGCGCCGTTTCGCAACCGGAAAATTTCGCGACGCTTCAACGTTGCGGCTACCCTGCGACCGGCGACTTAAAATCTCTTCTTCGAACGCTTTATCGTCGTTTTTCGGTCGAAAAATTTCCGCACGAAGTCGGCGTTTTTATCGGTTATCCGGCGAAAGACGTCGTCGGTTTCATTGAAAAAAATCGCCCGCGCACTCCTTGCCGCTGCCCTTGGACGGTCTTCGGCGACGCGACCGAGTCCCTTTTCCTTTCGAATCTTTATCGTCAAACGGAACTTTTCGCGCAGAGCGTTTTAGACGCTTGCGAAAGTTTGCAAACGTTTTTCGAAACCGTCGCCAATTACCGACTTGTCAACTCCGAAACGGTCGCCGCTTAAGGGTTCGTTTCGGCTCTCCGCAACGTCGAATCGAAATCGTCGAAAGCGCCGCGTTCGCTCCGGCTTTCGCGCAACTTCCGTTCTCTTCGGAGTTTAGCGCGACCGCTTTCCACTTTCCTCCGTTCGTCGCGCGTTTGTTTTCTCCCTTGCGCGCCGTCGACGGTCGGAGCTTCGTTTCGACGCGGCGCCGTTCGTTTTCTCCGCGAACGGCGCCTTTTTTTACGCAACGGCAAAGTTCGAACCCGCTAACCTTAAAAGCCTCGACTAACTCTATTAGTCTTGCACAACTTTCCGCGTTAGACGTAAAAAAACGCTCGAAAACGAGTCGCCGTCTTTGCGTCGTTTCCGAACGTCTTATTTTTCAATCGGTTAAACAGTTTCCGTCAACCGGCTTGCGCCGATTCGACGAAATCGCTCGCTTCGGCGCCGACCAAATCGAACGGTTTCTCGTTTTCGCGGTAAGCGACTTGAATATCGCCGAACGCCGTTTCCTGTTCGACGAACGCGTACCCGTGCCGCGTCAGCTCGAGGATCGCCAAAAAAATCCCGATCAGCGTCGACTTGCGGTCGGCTTTGTCGAAAAGCGCGGTGAAACGGACTTTGCGCTCGCGTTTCAACCGATTATAAACCCTTTGCAAATGGACGCTTATCGGCACGTCCTCGCGTTTCATCGAGTGTCGGAAGACCGGCGTTTTTTCGCGCAGAATCCGTCCGAACGCGCCGACCAAGTCCCAAAGTTCGACGTCTTGAATCGGTTCTTCGGCGAAATTCCGCGTCGCTCTCGGCAAATCGTTTGAAAGTCGCGGGTAACGCCGCGCCCAAAGTCGGCCGCGTTCCTCCAAGACGCCGGCGTTTTCGCAAAATTTCTTATACGCTAAAAGCTGAACGACCAAGTCTTTACGCGGATCTTCGATCGTTTCGACCGCCTCCTCTTCCGTCGGGAGCGCGTGAAACGACTTGATTTCGATCAACGAACTCGCCAGCGACAAGAAGTCGCCGATCGCGTCGAGTTCGAGCGCTTCCAACGCCTCGACGAAGACGAGAAATTGCTCCGTTATCTCGGCGATCGGAATGTCGAGAACATCCAACTCGCGTTTTCGCACCAGATAGAGCAACAAGTCGAGCGGGCCGCAAAACGCGTCGAGCTTGACGGCAAAGACGCCGACGCCCTCTTTCGCTCGGTTTTCCGCGTTTTCCATTTCAACCAACTCCTTGTATTCCAACGCTTAACGCAACCGTCGTTCTTATCGAGCCGCTCGACCGCGCGCTTCGCCAAGTTCCAAACGCAACTCGTCTTCCAACGCGAACAACGGTTCGAACGCGTCCGCGGCCCGACGCGATTCGACGGTCGCCGACGTTAACCGCTTGGAAGTCGGACGGTTGCGACGCGGCGCTTCTCGGGACGTTCCGTTTTCCGGCGACGAGCCGAACGCGGTTGAAAAGGAGTCCAAGACGCGGCCCAACGTCGCGGCGGCTTCGGTCGCTTGCGCGGTCAGCGTTTCGAGCGTCGCGCGACGCGCTTCGAGTTCGGCGTTGGCGCGAGCGTAAAAGTCGGCGAATTCCCGACGTCGGCGCTCCAACTCGGCGACGGCTCGTTCGGAGCGTTCCCGCTCTTCGCGAACGGCCTTTTCTAGCGCGCCAACTCCGGACGGTTCCTCGACTTGCAACGCTTCGTCAAAAGACGCGGGCTCGGTCGCTAAAGAACGAGCGCCGTCGTTCGAACCGTTGAAAAAATAAAAGAGCGCCCCGAGCGCGATCGCGCCGCCGACCGAAGTCGCGGCGAGCGGAAGGAGTAAAAGAGCCGACATAAAGGAAAAGACGACGAAAAACGGGCAAATAGGCAAAACGGGAAAGCCGGGCAAACCGAGCGACGACGGCGTCCGTTCGGTCTCGCGACCGCCCGAACGACGCCGCCGATAATAACGATTTTTCCAGCCTTATTCAAGAGCGATTTTGCGCGATTCGCTCCGCTTCTCCTTAGCTTAACCTTCTATTTTACCCAAATTAAATTTTCCCGGCAATTCGGTAAAACGTCTCCGCTTTTCGTCGCGCTTCGCTTTGCGAATGTCGAAGTCCTTCGCTTTCAGCTCGTCAATCCGGTAGAAACCGATTTTCAAAGTTTCGTTAAAACGCTCCCGACGCGCAGCGTCGGAAGCGTTGCGGAGGTCAAGCAAAACCGACGGTCGAACGCGCCGCCGTTTACTTTCCGACGTTGTAAAACTCGACTTCCCAAAGGCGCGCCAGGTTGCCCGGCGTTTCGTCGATTTGCAGACGGAACTTCTTGCCGGAAACGGGTTTAAACTTCAAGCAGACGACCGCCGCGTCGTTGTTTTCGACCGCCGCGCTTTCGACGTCGACAAACGCGCCGTCTCGCTCGACTTGCAGGCGGAACTTCGTCAACGGCGTTTGGGCCGACGCTTGCCCGCTCGCGACGCGGAAAGCGTCGAGCGTCGTTTCCCCGGCGAAAACGAAATCGACCCAATGCGACTCGGCTTCGTCGCTGACCCAGCGGCCTTCGTTCTTGTAAACGTCGAGTTTGCCGTCGTTAATCGCCGACGCCGGGTAATGCGCTTGCTTGT
>JAFSFF010000482.1 GCA_017435375.1 Thermoguttaceae bacterium | reverse complement strand
GGCGCCGAAGTCGTTGATTATGCGAACGTCGTCGATTTTCGTCGAGACGACGGAATATTCGTCCGGAAATTTGGTCGAGTCGCTCTTGAAAGCGTTCAAGCGAACTCGGCGGCTCTCCGCGCTGAACGATAAAATCGTCGAGCCGACTTGGGCGGTCGACGTTCTTTGCGCCTTGAAAACGCTCGTTCGAACCGGCGCGACCGGGCTTTATCATTTGAGCGGCGGGTCGCGGGGGACGGCGCGCGACGTCGCCGAGTTCATCGCCGAGCGTCGCGGGTTGGCGAACGTTCAAATCGCCGGGATTTCGTCGAAAGAATACGGCTTTTCGGCGCCGCAGTCGGCGTTTACCGCGTTAAGATCGGTAAAATACGGCGAGCTTGACGGTGTTTATCGCTTGCCCGATTGGCGTTCCGCGTTGGCCGATTACCTCGATTGGCGCGACGGCTCCGGGAAGTAAGAAACGTCGCCTGCTTTTAAAAGCGTTGGATAAAAAAAGCGGCGCGGTTGGAGACGACGAAGACGTCGCTAACGTCGTCGGCGTTTGAGACGGCGTCGCTAGCGTTGGTTGGGGGTTGGACGGCGTCGCTAGCGTCGCGTCTTTATTTTTCCGGTTTCCATTGACGTTCGAACTCGGCGAGAATTTTCGCCGCGACGTCGTTCAGGAGCGCGTCTTCGTCCCGCGCTTGCGCGTTCGCCTCGTCGATCGCGACTTGAATCGCGGTCGCAAGGTCTTCGACGAGCGTCTTCAGCCGGGCGACCGTCGCCGTCGGGAGTCCGTAATCGATTTCGACCGTCCGCGTTTGGTAAAGAAGAACGTCGTATTTCTCTTCGTAAGTTCGAACGCGCGTCGACGCCGTCTCTTCGTAAGGAACGACGCGTGTTTTTGTTTCGAAAATCTTTTGAAGCGGCGAGAAAAACGCCGGGCGACCGTCGAGTTCGCCGTTGGGAATCCGCCGTTTGTTCTCGACCGGCAGTTTGTCGACGAGCGCTGCGAGCGTCGTTTGCGCTTCTTGGAGCGCGCGAAGTTGCGGGACGGTTAGGTCGGCTTCGATTCCGCAAAACTCGAAACGCCCCTTTGAAACGGAGTTCGCCCGTTGCCGCGCGCCGTGTTGACGGACGACGTCGGCGACGATTTCGACGACTTGCGACGCGATATTTTCCGGCGCGTCGACGACGTAAGCGGTTCGTTCCTCCGTTTCGAGCTTGGCGTCGGCGTCGAAACGTTGCGTTCGCGTTTCTTGGGCGCGAATCGTTCCGATGAGGGCGTTTGCTTTCGCGAGCTGGCGTTTTTGCTTGGTGAAGGTCGTTTGGACGGTTTTAGCCATTTTGATTTCCTTTGCGTTTATTTGTATTCTTGCCGCTTTTGAAAAAACGTTGATTTTTCGTTGGGTTTCTTATTGAAATAGGACGCCGGAGCGGATTGGCGCGACGCGATTCGATAAATTGATCGACGCTCGAATTTTAAAACGGCGGTTGAAAACAAACGCGCAAACGGCGTCAAAATAGGTAAAAGGGAACGAGATTTCACTTGCCGCCCTTGACGCGTCGGGCGGGGAAGAGATCGCTCTCTTTCGCGGAAGGCTAAATCGCCGGCGAACGGCGACCGATTTCGCTTCCCGTCCGACAAAAGCCGAGCGGAAACGGACGGTCGCGCCGCCTTGGAAGGGAATTTTCCGTCGCGAAACGCGGCGATTTCGGCGTTCTAAAACGAATTTCGCGAACGAAAACGTTGCGAAAATCGCGTCGAACAACGTCTTTCCGCGTTCGTTTTTTTGACGGCCTCGGGCTGCTAAAATCCACCGTCGTTTCGCTGGAAACGTCGAAACGTCCCGACGCGAAACGGCGGAAAACTCGCCTTTCGACGGAAAAACCGCCGAATTTCAAACGTTCGACCGTTAAGTCGCCCGTCCGAACGATTAATTCCCGCGCTTGCGGCCGCGTCCTCCGTCGAAACGGAAGAGCGCTGAAGGACGCCGCCGGGGCCTTGCGGTCTGTAAAAAAATGCTGCCCTTCGCGGCGTTTAAAGAAGGAAACGAACCGGCGAACCGACGTTTGGTCGCGGCGGCGTTCGCGTTTCGGCGGTCGGCTCGACAACCTAGACGCGGCGCTTAACGCGAGTCGGGTTAGTTCTTAATTCTACTTTCTTAGTCGTTTTCTCGAAGGGCGGTTTTTGAGCCTCGCGTCGACTTGGACGCGTGAAAAACGTTGCGATTTTCTCGCTGAACGTTGCGCTCTTGAGAAATCTGCTCGATTTTCGTTTTAATAATCGGCTCTTAATCCTTGAACGGATTTTTGGACGTTTTAAGACTCCAAGGGAGCGACCGACTCCGGCGTCGTTTTGGTTTTCGCGCTTTCCGTCGAAGCGTTTCCGCTCCGGAAGTCGGCGCTCGAACCGAAACGACGTCGCGTCTTAAAACTTTCCGTCAAGCGAACTCTCGTTCCTTTTTTTCTAAGATAATATCAAAAGGGAAATTTGCTCGAAAAAAAGGAAATTTTTTCGAAAAAAGAGAAGTTTTTCGCCGAACGACGAGAAAAAAGGAAGAATGGGAAGGATAAAGCGTTTGCGCCGAGGGGGGGGAACGAAGGCGCCGCCGCGTTTCGACGGAAGGAAACGCGGCGGCGCTGGAAAGCTGTCGGTTGTTTGAAAATTGACGCTAAGTTGCGATTAAAGCGCCGGTTTCAGGTTTTCCCATTTGACCGACCAACCTTCCGGGAAGCCGGGGCCGGAGTCGCCGGACGTCGGGGGCGCGGGACGTTTCGCCGGGTCGATCGCGGCGTCGGCTTCCGAATCGAAGCCGGCGCACATCGCCGCGATCGCGTAAAGAAGGCCGCCGTTCCCGGGGAGGTAAGGGCAAGGGCCGCCGAGATTGACGCCGCGTTCGTCGTAAACGTTGCGCGGCGAGTCGTTAAGGAGCATTTCGACCGCCAAATCCGGACGTCCGACGCGGGTCGCCGCCATCGCCGTCCAAGGGAAGTCCCAACCCCAGCAGCGGGGCCACTGCCACTCGGCGACGACCTTTTCGAGCGTTCGACGCGCCGTCGCTTGATCGACTCCGTCGAGCGGCGGGAGCATTCCGAGGACGCCGATCAAGTCCGGGTGTTCCCAATTCCGCTTTTCGAACGAGTCGAACCATTCGGCGGAGTGAACGAAAACGCCGTCTTTTTCCGGAAGCGGCGCGAGATTTTGGCGAACTTCGTCCCAAAGCGCGACCCGATCTTGCCCGAGTCGTTCGCGCCAACGGTTCGCCGCGTCGAGCCCCCAACGCCAATACGCGAGGTCGAAAACGCAGTCTTTCGTCGTTCCTTGTTCGCTCGGCGGCATATTCGGCGCCAAATGGTAAACGCCGTCGGCGTCGCGAACCGGGTAATCGGCCATATGTTCGGCGGTTTTTTCGACAATCTCCGCCCATTTTAACAGCGTTTCGCGGGTCGGATTGCGACGGTAGTCGAGTTCCGCGAAGAAAATCGGGTGCGGCTGCTTCCAAAGGAGAACGAGGTTTCCTTGCCAAGGCGCGGTGCGACCGTCCGGCGCGATCTCTTTTTGCCATTTGAAGCCCTTGTAACCGAGCTGTTCGGCGAGCGCGCGGGCGCCGTTTTTGACGGTCGGGTAAATTTTAAGGGCGTCGTCGGCCAGTTCGGCGCGGTTCCAAAGGAAGTAATGGGCGAGGTGCCACCAGGTCATTTCAAGATGGAAGCGACCGCTCCAGTTGTCGACCGTCAGGAGGCCCGCTTCCGAACTCGGCCAATTCCCGGCGCTGTTCGTTCGGAGTTGGAACTGCGAAAGGACGATTCGGCGTTCGAGTTCTTTCCAACGCGGGTCGGCGCTTTCCGAGAGGTCGACCGCGGCGCCGGAACGCCAAAACGTTTCCCAACGCGCCGCCGCTTCCGTCTTCACCGCGTCAAATTGGGGCGTCTGGGCCGAAAAAACGGAATCGTCGGTCGGTTGGCAAGAGTAATCGCCGCCGTCGAAAGTCAAGAGGAGGTCGAGCGGTTGCGAAGCGGCGCCGGCTTGCGCGGTTTTGACGGTCGCGTCGGTTTTGACGGCGGCTCCGGAAACGCGAATCGACGACGTTTCGCCGACTTGCGCGCCGACGCCGTTCGTCCAGTCGACGCGAACCGAATACGAGTAATCGCCGACGACGCCCTCGGCGTATTCGTTCGAAAGGTTTCGCTTGACGATCAGCGCGCCGGAACTTTGCGCCGTTTCGTTATTTTGCTTATTTTCGCCGTTCTTTTCGTTAAAACCGTTCGGGACGGAAACGGCGAAATCGGTTTTCGGCGCGTCGGCGGAGAAGTCGCCCGTCCAAGCGCCGCGTTTCAGCGATTGGTAAGGGAAGTCGACGATAACCGAGAGCGCGCCGGAGCGAATCAGCGGCGAGTCGATTCGGACGGCGACGGTCGAGTCGAGTTTCTTGTCGTCGCCGACGCAAGTTTCGACCGAAACGGTTTCGCCGTCGAGTTCGAACGTCGTCGAGTGCAGGCCCGTCCAAAGATCGAGGTCGCGGCGGACGTTCGAAATCTCGTTCGGCTTCAACGCGGAACCGTCGCCGCGAACGAACCGGACGCGCGCTAAGTTCGCTTGATGCGGGTTGTTGCGCACCCATTGGTAAAGGTCGCCGCGATCTTTCGGGAAGGGGTCGTTCCCTTTCAAGCGGCCTTGCTGGTAAGTGCCGGTTTGCGGAACGTCGGCCCAAGTATACTTCGCCAAAAGCGGTTCGGAGTACCAACCCCAGTGCGCGAGAACGTCGCCGCCGAACGTTTGTAGGCCGGTGCCGTCGACGTTGAAGCAGAAGTTGCCGTTCCCGACGGGAAGTTTCAAATTCAGGTTTTCGGAGCGAATACGGTGTCGCGCGACAATTTTCTCGCGGTCGAGCGGTTCTTTTAGCTCGGCGGCGGTCGCTCGGTTGAAATCGACGGCGAACGAACCGGCGAGAACCGACGCGACGAACGCCGTTTTTAAGGCGGATTTGATATTTGTTTTCATTTGAGCGTTTTCAAAAAAGGGATGAAAGGGGGAGTAAACGCGGGTTATAAGTTTTGCTAATACTGGCGGCGGCGCGTTCGGAAAAGGAAGACGCGCCGTGAAATATAACGGGCGACGCCGGATTTAATAAACCGGTTTCGTCTTGTTTCGACGTTGTTAAGGAACGTTATTTGAGCGGTTTCGACGTCGCCAACGCGAGGCAGCGGCCCTGGCTCCCGACGGCGTTGTAGTAGTGGTAAACGATTCCGTCGTGGAAAACGACCCAAGGCTTGTGCGCGTACGTCGCGTCGTAATCTTCCGACGGTTCGACGAGATGCGGGCCTTCCCAACGTCGCCAATGAACGAGGTCTTTCGAGACGGCGAACGTGTCGAACGCTTTCGGTTTCCAAAACGCGCCGAAGTAGAACATCACCCAATAATCGCCGAGTCGAACGACTTGCGGAACGCCGGAAATGCCGCTTCCATTGTCGATAATCGGGCCGTTCCCGAAGCGGCGCCAGTCGACGAGATTGTCGGAAACCGCCGTTCCGATTCGCTCGACCGAGCGCCCGTTTTCGATCGCTTTGCCGTTGTAAAAACAGACGAATTGCGAGCCGAGGCGGCGTTCTTTATCCCAAATAACGTTCGTTTTGTAGAGCGTCGTCTTTTCGAAAGCGCGAGCGTCCGGGTCTTCCGGCGCCATAATCGGGCGGTCGAGACGGTTCCATTCCTTCGGCGAAGCGGCGTCGTCCGTCCAAGCGAGCCCGATTTTGAGCGGGTCGGGTTCGTAGCCTTTTCCGGCGCCGCCGATGTAAGTGAACCAATATTTATTATCGTACTTTTGGATTTCGTAGGAGCCGCCCCAGTTGTGGTCGACGAGCGCGGCCGACGGCGAAACTTGCCAAGCGTCCCAACCGGTTCGGCGGAACGGCGCGACGACGCCGAGCGTTTCCCAACGGACGAGGTCGTCGCTCTTGGCTAATTTGGCGACGTACCCGGTTTTGTCGAGGAAACAGAGGTAGACCATATGCCAAACGCCGTCTTTGCGGAAAACGTTCGCCGAGTCGACCGGGTTTCCGTTTTCTTGAGGGACGATAACGCCTTGTTTATACGGCGTTTTGATTTGCTCGTAAATCGCCTCCATTTCGGCGTCGGAAACGCCGGGGTCGCCGCTTAAATCGACGTCGATCGGTTTGCGGGCGGCGTCGTTTTCAAGCGAGCGGGCGAACGCGGCGGCGTCGAACGAAAGTCCGCAAGACGCGGCGCAAAGGGCGGCGCCGGACGTCGCGAGGTTGCGAACGAAACGGCGGCGGGAAGTGGAGAAACCGGGAGGATTGAGGGAATTGGGAGACATTGCGAAACCTTGGAGTGGAACGTTAAGGCGGGCGACGGCGCGCAAAAAACGCCGAAAAACCGTCGAATAATCGGACATTATAACCGGCGGGGCGGCGAAAAGCAAGAAAGCGTCGAAGAAAGACGCGAAATTTTTAAGAATGGGGGCGAAATTTAAGCGTTTGCAGACGGTTTAATCGGAATTTTCGGCGCGACCGGACAGGGAAGGCGGCGTCGACGTTAAATTTTCTGGAAAAATGAAAAAAACGGGCGAAAAAATTTGCTTTTCGCTCGCGGCTTGGGTATAATGAGGTTGTAAGGCAAAGAAGCGGCGCCGATCCCGTTTAAGGCGTTTGTTTTTTTGACTTGCCGAAATTCCGAAGCGATGGAAACCGATTTTAGGCGGCGTCGGCTTAGGTCTTTGGCGTTCGAGCGTTTGCGGCTCGGCGCGAGACGTCGACGGGAAGTCCGCAATTATTTTCAATTCTCGACGTTTGAAGTTTCGGAATTTCGTTTTGGAAACGCTTTTCGGCTGCGCCGCTTAGGCGCGTCGGTCGTCGGCGTTTTAGCGTTGCGTTTTTTAGACTTCTCGGATTTTCTGAACGGTCTAAATCCGCGAACGGCGAAAAAAGAGACGTTCGAGGGAAGCCGCCGTCGACGCGTCGCGAGGAGGCCGGAGGGGCTCTTGCTCCGACTTTCATTCTCGCGGCGATTTTCGGTCTTGACCGCGTTCGAGTTGCGTCGAACAGGTTGAAGTCGCGTCGGTTTTCGTGTTCTTTCGCTCTCGTCGGCTTTCGGGTCGGCGCGCCGCGTTCTGATTTGCCCGTCGATTTCTTCGGCGGGCTTTTTTTGTCGCGGGAATCTTAAAATAGGGGCGGTTTAGGAGGTTTGGCGAGGCGAGCGAAACGCGTCGGATTGAAAAGAAAACGCGGCTTTTGCAAAAAATACGCGCTCGTAAAAACGGTCGAGAAGGGAAAAAGGCGCGGCCCCCCTTGCGAAAGAAAAAAGCGGGGGTAAAATGAGCCGTTGAAGGAATTTTAAGACGAGCCTTCCGCTCCCTCGACTCCGGGACGGCGGCGTTCGTTGAAAACGTTGAAAATTTGAACCTAAGAAGGATAAAAAATGCGACGTCTCTTGATTGCCGGCAACTGGAAGATGAACCTGAAACTCGATTCCGCGAAAGCGTTGGCGCAAGGCCTGAAAGACGCGGCGGCGGGCGTTTCCGAAGTCGACATCGCGGTTTGCCCCCCGAGCCTCTACGTTCAACCGGTTTGCGAAATTCTGAACGGCTCGAACGTCGGCGTCGGCGCGCAAAACGCTTACTTTGAAGCCGCGGGCGCGTTCACCGGCGAACTCGAAATGGCGATGCTGACCGACGTCGGTTGCCAATACGTCATCCTCGGACACAGCGAACGCCGTCACATTATGGGCGAATCGAGCGAACAAGTCAACTTGAAGGTTCGCGCCGCGTTGGCCGCCGGTCTCTGCCCGATCGTCTGCATCGGCGAACTCCTCAAAGAACGCGAAGCGGGCGTTACCAACGACGTCAACCGTCGTCAACTCGACGGCTCCTTCTCCGGCGTTACCGCCGAAGAAATGAAGAAATGCGTTATCGCTTACGAACCGGTTTGGGCGATCGGCACCGGCAAGGTCGCGACCCCGGATCAAGCGCAAGAAGTTCACGCCGACGTTCGCGCTTGGTTGACCGAACGATACGGCAAGGAAGTCGCCGACGTCGTCCGCATTCAATACGGCGGCAGCGTCAAGGGCTCGAACGCGAAAGAAATTCTCAGCAAGCCGGACGTCGACGGCGCGCTCGTCGGCGGCGCTTCCTTGAAGGTCGACGCCTTTATGGAAATTATTAACAACGTTCGCTGAGTCGAGCGTTTGAACGCGTCGCGTCGTCCCGCGAGGACGAGAAGCGTCTTGTGCGACGGCGCGAATTGGCGTTTTTAACGTTTAGAACGACGCGTTTTTCAAGATTTTTCCTGTTTTTGTTAAAAATAAGGAGAAATTTTTGAAGAACGCGTCGCGTCGTCGTCGGGGCCGCTTGCGTTTGCGGCGATTCCGGTTATAATAGAAGACGACGCGCGGCGTCGAGCGTCGGGGCTTCCGTGCTTTTGCGGGCGCGAAGCGACGATTCGACGGCGAATAAACGTTGCGAATAAAAAATTTTAGAAAATATGCCGAAAAGCGAACGCTTTTTGGCGACTTATGGGATTTTGAAATATGGCCGCTTTCCTGCAATCGCTCCTGTTCCTGTTTATGGTTTTGTTGTCGCTCTTCCTGATTCTGATTATTTTGCTGCAACGCGGCAAAGGCGGCGGTTTGGTCGGCGCGTTCGGCGGGATGGGCGGCAACAGCGCGTTTGGCGCTAAAACGGGCGACGTTTTTATGCGCATTACCGTCGTCGCGGCGATTATTTGGTTCGTCGCGTGCATCGGCGGTCGCCATATCCTTGGAATGAAATCCGGTTCGTCTCTTCAAGACGCGGTCGGCGTTGAAGCCGCCGCGGCCGCCCCGGCTGAAGTCGCTCCGGCGGCCGACGTCGCTCCGGTTGAAAACGCTCCGGCGACCGACGCCGCTCCGGTTGAAAACGCTCCGGCGACCGACGCCGCTCCGGCTGAAAACGCTCCGGCGGCCGAAACGGTTCCCGCCGAGTGATCGCGTCGCCTGTCGGCGGACGCGTAAGCGTTCGGCGGCGAACGCGGTGAGTTGACGAACGTCGCGACGTAGAGGCCGCGGCGTTCGGGTGTTGTTGGACGCTTGGAAGATTGAGACGCGATGTTGACAAGTATGACCGGGTTCGGCGCGGCGTCGACCTGTGAAAACGGATACGTAATTTCAACGGAAATTAAGGCGGTTAACAATCGCTTTTTGAAAACGTCGATACGTTTGCCCGACGGTTTTGCCGCGTTAGAGTCGAAAATTGAAGAGCGGTTGCGAACGAAATTAGCGCGCGGATCGGTGAATTTTGCGCTGCGCCTCGAGAAAGACGCGACGCAAGCCGAAATTGGTTTGAATTTCGACGCGTTAAAACGCTATCTGAGCGAGGCGAAGCGTTTCGCTCTGGAAAATCCGGAACTTATCGCTTCCGATAATTTAGGTTCTCTCGTCGAGTATTTGCGTTTGCCCGGCGTCGCGCAAGACGCTTCGCGCGCCGATAAGGCGGGATTGCCGGAAGCGCTTTGGGACGCGATCGCTCGCAACGTCGACGCGGCGCTCGAACAAATGCAAGCGATGCGCGAAGCCGAAGGCGAATCGATGAAGCGCGATTTGTCGGAAAATCTAAACGAATTGCGCGCGCTGATCGGCGAAGTGGAGACGTTGGCCCCGACCGTCGTCGAAAATTATCGTCGCCGTTTGACCGAACGCGTCGCGAAGGTTATGGCCGACGAAGGCGCGACGTTGAATCCGAGCGACTTGATTCGCGAAATCGCCGTTTATACCGATCGCGTCGATATTTCCGAAGAAATCGTTCGTTTCTATTCGCATTTGAAGCAATTTGAAGAAACGATGGAG
>JAFSFF010000052.1 GCA_017435375.1 Thermoguttaceae bacterium | reverse complement strand
CGCTTACGTTTGTCCGAGCGGCGCCGCGTCGCCGTCGATAACGGTGATCGATTTGTCGCTTTTACCGGCGGAATTGACGCATATTATCGCCGCCGTCGTCGCGCGTTTGACGCTCGAAGCGTTGCAGCGTTACCGCAAACTTAACAACGGGCAAACGCTCCCGACGACGCTCGTAATGGAGGAGGCGCATTCCTTTATCAAGCGTTACAACGACGACGGCGAAAACGTCTCCGCGTCGAAAGCGTACGCGCAGGTCTTCGAGAAGATCGCTCGCGAAGGTCGCAAATTCGGCTTGGGGCTGGTTCTTTCGTCGCAACGACCGAGCGAGCTTTCGCCGACGGTTTTGTCGCAATGCAACACGTTCTTACTTCATCGCTTAACTTCCGATCGCGACCAAGAGCTTGTCGCGAAATTGGTTCCGGACTCGCTTCGCGGACTGTTGCGCGATTTGCCGTCGCTTCCGTCGCAACACGCGATTCTTCTTGGTTGGGCCGCGGAGACGCCGACGCTCGTGCGAATGAACGACCTCGCCGCAGACCAACGTCCGAAGTCGGACGACCCGAATTATTGGGCCGTTTGGAGAGGCGCCGTCGAACGTAACGTCGACTGGAAAACGGTCGCGAAAGATTGGCAAGGCGTCGCCGACGAACCGGAACCGCCGTCCAAATAAGAGGCGTTGCGTCGCCGTTCGCGTCCCGCGCCGTCGTTCGGAACGCGAACGACGGCTTGACGTCGATGACGCTATGTCGCATCGGGACTCATTCCTAGTCCGAATAATTCGTCGACGGCCCGTTGAATATTAAGGTCGTCGACATTCCAAAGGGAAAGGAAGAGCGTTGTTTGAGCGCAAGCGCAACTTGTTTTACGTTTCCTGTTCGCGAGCAAAAAAACGGTTGATTTTGTGCGTTTCGCTATTGCTCGACGCGAAATTTCGAGCGTTTTTAACCAAATTGGTCGGCGACGCCAACGTTTTAACGTACGGCGAATTTTTAGCGTTAAACGATTAACAAGCGCCGCCGAGCGTATTGGAACGACCGCAAGCGCGAAGAAGCGACGCGTTCGCCCAAGGGGAACGCGCCGTTCTTCCTAACGACGTTGATAAGTTCAGAAGCCGCGCGTTGCAAGATTACATACAGTTTTCAACTTCGTCGATTACGATTTGGTTTTCTTTTTGAGCAGTCATCGCCGCGACCAGCGATTCAACGTCGCAAACGACGCGACTTTCGGCGACGTCGAGCGTTAGGAAAGCGCGATATTTTTGGAGAAGCAACCGCGCCGCGCTCGACGATAAACCGTTTTTAATCAAGCAAATAGTCTCTTCGTCGTCGGTTCCGTATTTGACGCGATTGTAAAACGACGCGTCGAGCAAGTCGAGTTCGCGCAAAACTTCCACTAACTTTATTAACGTGTTGTCGACGTAATCTTGCTCTTCTTTAACGCGGACGATCGCCAAGTTCGTCAGCTGCTCTCGCGTCTTCTCTCTTACGCGAACCCAATTGAGCGGGCCGTTTTCGGTAAGTGAAACTTCGCCCCATTTGTCGACGTAAATCAGCTTGTCGTAATTTTTTCGAAGTTCGCCGAGCCAATAGTTGACAAAACGCTCGACCATTTCCGAATAAGAGAGACGCTCGACGCGCCAGTCGAACAACATTGCGTAAAAGCGGCGCGCGCCTTCTTTATTCAAAGGAATCCAACGTTTCGGAACCTTTTCTTGGGGAGTTTGAACGAAAAGTTGGAATAAGACGTTTATCAACTCGTCGGCGTCGTTTATTTTAGGAGACGCGTTCCGATGCTTGTCGACGAACGCTTGCATCTTCGTTTCGCAAGCGAAAACGTCGAGTTCGACGACGCCGTTCGCAACGCAAACCTTGCCGACGGGCGTTTGAGCGCGTCGACCGTCGTAATTGGAAACGACGCCGGTTTCGTAATTTTCTAAAAACTCTTCGGCTTCGCGTAAAGCGTTTTGAAGCTTTTCATTATTGCGGACGTCGCTATGGCTTAGCAACACGTTTTTTACGTCGTCGCATTCGTTTTTAATTTGAACTTGCGCCGTTTTTTCTAAAAATTTTTTGACATTGGCGTCCGATCTAACATATTGTCCAATAACGAGATAAATCTGAGGCGTTAAAAGTTGCAGCGTTCCGGTTTCTCGATTGAAAATTTCGTTGAATCGGCAAACGCGACCGACGAGATTTTTAAACGACGCGCGAGTTAGATTCTTTGTTCCGCGTCGATTGTCGAGAATAAACATTCGCTCCGCCGGGAGATTGACGCCGGACAAAAGCGTGGCGCTGCAAACGACGTATCGAATCGCCGCTTCGTCTCGATAAAGCTTTTCGACGTAACTCCTTACCGCGTCCGGAACGCTGCCGTGATGGTAAACGACGCCTTTACGCAAGCAGGTCAATAAATGATATTCGGACGAGAGGTAATCGGCGATATTTTGAATCGCGACGTCGAGCGTCGGGGAGGCGACGTCCGGCAATGCGGCGGCCAACGCCAAGGCGAAGTTTTCAACGTCTTTCGGTTTATTTAAGTAAACGATATTTTTAGCGGCCGCGTATTTTACAACGACTTGCTCGTCGCTATCCAACGTTGGCGAATCGGGCGCGACGATAAAATCGTTTAAAAATTGGTCGTAAAATTGGAGACCGCCGCGGTTTCTTACGTCGTAAAGAAAGTATTTTTCCGTTTTAACGTACTCGGAAACTTTAAAAGGCGCGACTTCGTAAGTTGCGTGGCGCGATTGGAGATTCTTGGCCTCGTGAATAAAGGGCGTCAAAAACTTAAACGCGACGTTCGGATTTCGTTTTTTCGCGACGGCGATAACGCCCGCCAACGTGAGATTGCGACCGTCGTTTTCCAGCAGTTCGTGCGCTTCGTCGACGACGACGCAGTCGAAAGCAAGGTTGGCGTCTTTCTTAAAGAGCCGAAGAAGACGTTCCTGAGTCAACACGGCGAGGCAAGGCGCGTCGTTCGCGTTGTACATTTCGGGGTGAACGATAATTTTCGAGAAGTATTTTTTGCCGACTTCGCGAATACGTTTTTGCGTTTGTCCCAACAACGCTCGCGTGGACGTCAAGACGCAAATATTTTTACCGGCGTATTCTTTAACCGCCGACAAAATGAGTTCAGACTTTCCGTAGGAAGTCGGCGCGACGACGGCGACGGTCGCGTTTTTTTGTTCGGTAAAAAAATGGCCGAGCGAGCGTTGTTCTTCGGTTAAGTATCCGAACTCCGAGGCGTAGCGCTCGACAAACGCGGCGTTCCATTCGGTGAAAAAATTGCGGCGTTCGTCGGCGATATAGCGATTTTCGATAAATTGACTGACCGGGTACAACCCTTGGTTGATCGCGACTTCATACAACGGGGCGTAGTCTCCGGTTTGATTCCCGTATTCGACGAGAATGCGATACCCGAGCCGGCGAACGTCGACGGCGTCGGCGTTGAGGAAACAAACGGCGAGCGCGAGGAGCGTTTCATATTCGTTGGCGTTTAGCGTTTCGCCGAGGATAAAGCGATGGTAAAGGGCGTCGAAACTCGTTTTTTTAATTTCCTCAAGCGTTAAGTCGCGTTTAAATTGACGTTTCATCCTTTGCCTCGCTTTTTAAAAAATCGTAAACCGCCTCGAAAGTTCCTTTTTGAATCGCGACGACAAACGCGTTCTTAAAGTATTGCGCTTCGACAATTCGAGAGTATTTGCGACCGATCGGCGCGCTTGCGACGCGTTCGGACGTCGGGTGAAAAATCGCGCCGATTAACACGACGTTAAACGTTTGGCTAGAATTTTTTTGCGCGATCGCGTTGTCGGCATGTTGGCTCAAAATTTTGTTCATTACGGACGTTTCAGAACTTGCGCCGTTCATCGCGACGCACGCCGCGTTCAGCGCGTTGCGCCAAGGCCCGCTATCGTTGGAGTTTAAACGTTCGTATAAATCGTTTTGCGCGTTGTTTAATAGTCCGACGAGGGAAGTCGTCGCGGATTTATGATCTTTTTGCTTAGCGCCGGATTTTATTTCCGCTATCCAGAGTTCGCGATCTTTCGGCTCGAACATCATAATATCGAAGCCTTTTTTAAAGTTGCGTTCCTCCATATTGAAAAAGGGCGACGCCGCGATAAACCGGCCTTCAATTTCGAGAATAACGTGCGCTAGAAGTTCGCCGATCATACCTTTGCGTCGATTTTGCGAAGACTTCTCCGATTCTTTGTAACGTTTTACGAACTCTTTGGCCGTTTCGGGATAGGAATAAAGTAAACAGGGGGATTTTGCGAGCGCGGCGCCGTTGCATATTGCCGACAGGCGGTCGCGAATCTCTTTTTTTAATTCGTCGGAGAGGCGTTCGACGACGTAAAGCGCGTAGCCGTCGCGTTCTTCTTTAATTACGCCCGGTAATAATTCCATAAAACTTGTTCTTGTTAAGGCGGTCGCAGGTCGCCGTTGGAGCGTCTCGTAAAGAGGTAGGAAGGCGAGCGAATATGCTTGAAGCTCTTGAAAACGCGCGTTATTTTCGACGATTGAAAGTAAAAACCAACAATTTTATTATATCGGGAATTTATGAAAAAACAACGTTTCGGTTGTAAAAAATCCGTTGGTGAAGTAGGTTTAACATTAGAATTTTGCAGCGGTTAGGACGAGAAACGATAAACGGAGTTTGTTTTATTTTCAGTCCAAGATTTCTTAAAAACGAAACGCTTGTTAAAACGACAAAATGGGGCGCGCTAGGAAAGGCGGCGTTCGCGGCGATGGTTTGGCGTGAGCGTTTGCGGAGGTTAGGGGGGCGTTGAGCTGTCGAGTAGCGCCTTGAAACGTCCGGCGTAATGGAAGCGCGCGAGCAAATCGCGTTGCGAGCGGCGAGAAGCGGTTTTACCTGCGTAAATAGTAAAATCGGAACGCGTTCTGGAAAATTTTTTTCAGCCGTCTAGCGGAATCGTACAATGCGGCTAAAATCGCAACGTCTTGTTTGGTAAAATCTTAAAAAGGTTTTAAACGCAGGTGGGACGCCGGCTGGGATATGTTGCAACGATAAAATTTTAAGTTAGAATGAAAGAAATCGAAAGAATTAAAATTTCGCGACGGCGTTAAAAAAAGCCGATCTGTTTTTGCGCGGGAAAAAGAAAAACTTAAGGAACCAATATTTTTTTGGAGCGTGAAAAATAATTTTTTGACTTGAAATTCGTTTTGAATTTGGATTATTGAGCTTTGGAAATGTTTTAGAAGTGGCGATCGCGTTATGTTTTCTTCGTTTTTAGTAAATAAAGCCGAAAAAGTTCTGAGCGAATATTTTCCGCTTGGTTGCCGAGCGTCGACGCGAACGCGAGACTTTGCGCTTTTTTGCGAAAAGTTGCAGGCTGAAACCGGGATGAAACTTGACTTGAACGCCAACGAGGCGCTCGATTTGCTTAAATTGGCGGGAACCTGCGTCGACGGCTTGGTTTATCCTTTTAAAACGTTGGAACCGAAACCGGAAAAATCACCGACGAATAATTCGCGGCAAACGACGAATATAAATACGTCCGAGCGCAAAGAAAGCGGTAAAAGCATTCGAACGTTTGGCGCCGAAGTCTTGAAAATCAAACGTATTCCGCGAGATCAAATTCCGAGCGATACGGTCAAGCTGATCGCAAACGTTTTGTATAAAAACTTTAAGACCGGTTTTTCGTTGCGAAGCGCCGCCGATATGAAACGTTTTCGTTCCTTAGTTCGATCTTTAGATTCGGATTCGGTTTTGAATCGAGAAAGCGACGCGTCGTTGCGGCAATTAATCGCTAGCGTAGGATGTTGCGTCGACGGAAACGTTTACATTATTTTGAAAACCGGGCAAAATTATTTGACGCAATTAGTCGAAGGGCTTTGGAGGAGCGGTTGCGGCGTCGTTTATTACGAAACGCTTTTCGAACGTTATAAAACGACTTTGCGCGAACACCGTTTTGAAACGCTCGCGGTTCTTCAAGATCGACTGCGCGTTTATTTCCGGAACGCCGCTTTTCACGACGAATATTTTGAGCAAACCCAAACGTCGGGAAGCGAACCGAAGAAAGTGTTGAATGAAATCGAACGCGTTTGGCGCCGCGACGACGAACTGGAACTCGACGTGTTGGCGAGTTGGATGTTCGTTCCTAAATCCAAAATTCGCGCCTATTTAAACGCTTCGCCAAAATACGCGTATCGGGGCGAGGGCGTCTACGCGAAAAAAGCGATGCTGTGTAACGTATCGGAGACGCTTGAAAACGATTCGACGCAAGCGCCCAACCTTAATCGGCAAAACGCGACGGCGCCTCTTAAGCCAGTAGAGACGAGCGGCGTTTTGGGGGAATCGGCGCGCGACCTGCTGCAAAGTATTCTGACGGAAAGATTTGCCAACGGTTTTCGGTTGACGTCGACGATTGAAGCGTCGCGCTTGCGAAAATACGCGCAAGAAACCGGTGGCGAAGAGGGCGCGGCGGTCGCTCGATTGGACGACGCGGCGTTGCGGAACGCGGTTCGAAAGAGCGGCGTCGTTTGCGACGACAAAGTTTACGTTGTCGACAAGGCGACGGACGCAACGATTCGCGCGGAAGTGGAAAGCGCGTTTGACTCCGGCGCAAAAGCGATTTTTTACGAATCGCTTTTTGAGCGCGTCGCCGCGTCGGCGCCCGATTATTTTTCGTTAGAGTTGCTAAAAGACCGCGTTAGAAGCCTTTACGCCGTTTCCGACCGCAAAATTCGTTTCGCGGAAAATTACTTAAATATATATATATATAT
>JAFSFF010000006.1 GCA_017435375.1 Thermoguttaceae bacterium | reverse complement strand
GACCCCGGTAACGGCGAAAATTCGGCTCGGGCTGACCGCCGATTCCGTCAACGCCGTCGACGTCGCGCAAGCGGTCGAGGAGGCGGGCGCCGCCGCGCTGACCGTTCACGGGCGCACCGCGAAGCAGATGTATTCCGGTTTTGCCGATTGGGACGAAATCGCAAAGATTAAGGGCGTCCTCCGCAAGATTCCGCTGATTGGGAACGGCGATATTAAAACGCCGAGCGAAGCGGTCGAACGGCTCCAAAATTATCCGGTCGACGGGATTATGATCGGGCGCGCCGGACTCGACAAGCCTTGGATTTTCCGTCAGATAGCGCAACTTCTTAACGGCGAGACGCCCGAGCCCGACCCGACGCTCCGCCAACAGCGCGACCTCCTCTTGAAACATTATTCGCTCGTCGTCGACCGCTTCGGTAGAGAACGCGCCGTCGTGATGATGCGCAAAATCGCTTGTCATTATTCTAAAGGGCGGCCCGGCGGACGCAACTTTCGCGACAAAATCGCCCGCGTCGCGACCGAAGAAGAGTTCTTGGCGACCGTCCGCGACGCGTTCGTCGTCGAGCCGGATTCGGGCGAGGCGGGCGAATCGACCGAAAATTAGCGTCGACGAAAAATTTTCGTAAATTGGCGGAGACGAAAGCACGGGCGAAGAAAGCGCGGAGAATTTAACGGACGAAAAATAAAGGCGCGTTGGGAAATTTTTAACGGCGTAACGCGTAAAGTCTGGAAAATTGTTTAGAACGGAAAAAACGTTAAAGTCGACCGAAAGCGGCGACGATAAAATTATCGACGGAGTATCGTCAAAAATCGGACGCTTTAAAATAAGCGTTTGGGTATTTTTTTGGGAAAAAAGCGCGAAATCGAGCGTTTGCGTCCGGAACGCGCTATTTTTCCCTTGACGGGCGCCGTTATAAAGCATATAATTGCCCTTATTGATACGACGCGTTTTTCTCCGTCGTTCTTGTCGCCGTAACGCCTTTAAAAAAATAACGAGTTTTTTGATGATCCGGGTTAAAATAGCGGGAACGGGGTCTTACCTGCCCGAGCGCGTTGTTACCAACGACGAGCTTGCGGAACGTTTGCCGAAAACGTCGGACGAATGGATTTTTTCGCACACCGGCATTCACGCGCGGCATATCGCCGCCGACGACGAATCCGCTTCGTCGATGGGGCTGATCGCGGCGCGTCGGGCGATGGAATCGGCGGGAATCGGCCCGGAAGATTTGGGGATGATTATCGTTAGCACGTCGACCCCGGACTACGCGCCGACGCCGTTGACCTCTTGCGTTATTCAGGATAAGCTCGGAGCGAAAAACGCCGCCGCGTTCGATATGAGCGCCGCTTGCTGCGGATTCATTTACAACCTCGAAATCGCGAAAAACTTCTTTGCGAACCCGAATTTCCGCCGTCCGATCCTTTTGATCGGCTCCGAGGTGATGTCGCGGAAAGTCGACTGGAACGATCATAAAACTTGCATTCTTTTTGGCGACGGCGCGGGCGCGGCCGTTTTGACGGCGAGCGACGACGAAAGCGGTATTGTCGACTCGATGATGAAGGCCGACGGCGCGGGCGGGAAACACTTGACGCTCGAAGGCGGTTGTCGGTCGAGCGATTCGCTTCATCATCCGTTGGCGCACGTCTTGCAAATGGGCGGAACCCAGGTTTATTCCTTTGCGGTGAAGGCTTTGGCCGAGGTCGCGAACGAGTTGGCGGCGCGCAACGGGCTGACGTTCGACGACGTGAAGCGGATTATCCCGCACCAAGCGAATTATCGGATTATTTGCTCGGCGGCCGACCGCTTGAAGTTGCCGGAAGAAAAGTTTTACATCAACGTCGAGCGCGTCGCGAACACCGCGTCGGCGTCGATTCCGATCGCTCTTGACGAGATGAATCGCGGCGGTCTCCTGAAACGCGGCGACAAATTGCTCCTCGCCGGGTTCGGCGCCGGGCTCACTTACGGCGGGAACTACCTCGTTTGGTAACGCGGGGGATTTAAAAAAAATAGGCGTCGGCGAACGTTTCGGCGTTTTGAGAAAATTCGGCGGTCGGAGCGTTTTGGAGAAAACGCTTAAAGATCGCCGAATTTTTGCGTTTTAAGGGCGACGCGGACGTCGCGGCGCGTCGAGCCGTCAAAGCGGAGGCGCGTCGTTGAGAAAATTAACGTTTTTGACGGCGGTCGCGTTGAAATAGTCGGCGCGATTTGCGTCGAGTAAGAAAAACGGGAAGGAATTAACGATGAAAACGGCGTTGGTAACCGGCGCGACCGGACAGGACGGCTCTTACTTGATTCGCAAACTTTTGGCGGAAGGGCGCCGCGTTTGCGGAATCGTTCGTCGCTCGTCGACGCCGAATACGAGCCGAATCGCCGACCTGACGCCGGGCGTCCAAGCGAACGGTTCCGAACTCTTTTTCCGCACCGGCGACCTGACCGACTCGTCGAGTTTGACGCGCATTTTGGCCGAGTTCGAGCCGGACGAGGTGTACAACTTGGCGGCGCAGTCGGACGTCCGCGTCTCCTTCGACGTTCCGGAGCAAACCGCCGACGTCGACGCGCTCGGAACGCTCCGCCTTTTGGAGGGAATCCGCCGCCTCGGCTTGACCGAAAAAACGCGTTTCTACCAAGCGTCGACGTCGGAGCTGTTCGGCGACGTTCGCGAAAAACCGCAGCGGGAAACGACGCCGTTCGCGCCGCGCAGCCCTTACGCCGTCGCGAAATTGTACGCTTATTGGATTACCGTTAATTACCGCGAGGCTTACGGGATTTTCGCTTGCAACGGAATCCTGTTCAATCACGAAAGTCCGTTGCGCGGCGAGAATTTCGTTACGCGAAAAATCACGCGCGGCGCCGCTCGGATTCGAGCCGGGCTCCAAGAAACGTTGCGGATGGGGAATATCGACTCGCGCCGCGACTGGGGACACGCCGCCGATTACGTCGACGGAATGTACCTGATGCTCCAGCAGGACGCGCCGGACGATTACGTCTTGGCGACCGGCGAGCAACATTCGGCGCGCGAGTTCCTCGAAATCGTCTTCGGACGGCTCGGCTTCGAACTGGTTTGGCGCGGTTCCGGCGTCGACGAAATCGGGTTCGACCGCAAAACCGGAAAGACGCTCGTCGAAATCGACCCGATCTTCTTCCGCCCGACGGAGGTCAATTACCTTTGCGGCGACTCGACGAAAGCTCGGGAAAAACTCGGTTGGACGCCGCGTTACACGTTCGAAACGCTGATCGACGATATGCTGAAAAACGACGTCGCGTCGGCCGAACGCGAAAAAGCGGCGGCGCGCTAAGAAACGCGACACGTTGAAACGAGCGAAAAAAGGAAAACGCGATGAAATTTTGGCGCGATTTGGAAGGTAAAATTAGCCGACTTCGACAGAATTATCCGAACGCGCCCCGAAAGGCGGCGGTTAGTCTGATTAGGTGGGTGATTCGCGCTCTCTTTAAACCGCGTTTATTCGAAGTCGACGACGCGTTGCGTTCGACCGACGCGGCGGTTGCCGACGGAACGCTGAAAATCCTCTTTTTCTTGCGCGGCGGACTCGGCGACGTCGCGATGGCGGCGACGTATCTTAAAGAATTGCGTCGGTTTAGCGAATGCAACGCTTGCCGTTTTCTGATCGCTTCGACCAATTCGCTCGAAGCGACGCGCTCCATCTTGCGGGGGCTCGACGGCGTCGAGGTCGTCGACCTTGTTGCGAATATTGAAGCGAAAATGTTCGACGAACGACTGTTGAGCGGCGTCGACGCTTGGGGCGATTTGATCCGGTTTCCGGCTCTGAAGCGTTGGAATCCGGAGACGCTCGAGCGGTTGGCGCCGAAGTTGCGCGAATATTTTGAACGGGTCGAACGTTTCAACGACGAGCGCGCGAAGTTGACGGCGACGGAATGGAACGTCGATTACTTGAAGGTCGCGTTTTCGTTGGCGAACGGACAAAACCGGCGTTCGCAACCCGATTTCGACAAGACGTTGGGAATGAACGACGCGACGCGGCCCTTTATGACGCTCGACGAGACGGCGTTCGACCTTTTAGCTCAAAACGGACTCGACGGGCGCCCGTATTTGACGTTGCAACGCGGCGTCGACGCGACGTATCAAGGCGCGAATAATACGAGAATGTGGCCGAAGCCGTATTACGAACGCCTGTTGGAAACGATAAAAACGAATTTTCCGGAATTGACGATCGTTCAGCTCGGCAAAGCGGACGCCGCGTCCGATTTAAAGGGCGTCGACGTCGACTTGCGCGGGCGGACGACGTTTGAAGAATTAAAGGTTTTGTTGAAAAATTCGGCGCTTCATATCGACGGCGAGTGCGGTATGGTGCATTTCGCGCATTCGTTGAATTCGCGGAGCGCGGTCTTTTTCGCGCAAACGAACGTCGACTTTTGCGGTTATCCGGAAAATATTAACGTTAAAGTCGACGGCGTTTGCCCAATTTCGTGCGAATGGGTCGTCGACGATTGGCAGGAACGGTGTCCGCGCGGTTTCGAGGCGCCGCCGTGTATGACGAAACTAACGCCGGAATTCTTTTTCGACGCGATTCGACCGGCGTTGCGCGAAATCGTCGAGCGTCCGAAATACGAATGGGAACGCGTCGAGGAAGCGGCGCCGCAAACGCTTGAAAACGTCGACGACAACGACGGCGCAACGAGCGGAAACGCGGCGGAGACGACGTTGTTTCTCGGCGATTTTCCGTTCGAAACGCTCCTCGAAGCGCGCCGCGAGGGAAAACGCGTCCTTTGGTTTGCGCTCCGAACGGCGCCGAAACGACTCGCCGAAGCGCGAGAAGCCGGAATCGACGCCGATTGGGCCGACGCGACGAACGTTCCGGCGAAAGACGGGACGTTCGAGCGAATCGTTTGCGCCGTCGAGGAGCCGTCCGAATGCGTTCGACGCGAAATTTTGCGGGTCGCGAAGGTCGGGGGAACGGCGCGGTTTGGAGAAAAAGGCGGCGTTTGGCGAAAGCGCGTCGTTAAAAACGACGGAACGTCCGATAATTAACGGGGTGCGACGATGGAAAACGCGGATAAAAACGCGGCGCGGCGGCGTCGAGCGTATTGGTTTATTGGGGGCGCGGTCGCCGTTTTAGGGGCGGCGGTTCTTTTCGGCTTGCTTTCGGCGTTCGCGTTGCGATTGCGAGAAACGACGCGCCAAGAGCGTTGCGAAATGAATTTGCAGCGAATTTATCGAGCCTTCGCCGAGTACGCCGACGTAAACGGCGCGTATCCGCCGGCGTTTACCGTCGACGCGGAAGGGCGCAAACTGCATTCTTGGCGGGTCTTGCTCCTGCCGTATTTGGAGGCCGAGGAGCTTTTCGCGCAAATTCGGCTCGACGAACCTTGGGACAGCGACTGGAATTCGCAATTTCATTCGCAAACGCCGAACGTTTTCAAGTGCGCGTCGACGCCGGAATCGCTCGGCGATAAAACTTGCCGTTGCGCGTTTTCGGTCGTGTTGAGCGACGGCGGGAAAGACGGAGAAGGCGGCGTCGAAACGGCGTTTCGAGCGGACGGAACGAGCGTCGCGCCGGAGGATTTGCGCGACGGGGCGGCGAATACGATTCTTTGCGTCGAGCGGAAGTCGCCGGTTTGCTGGATGGCGCCGGACGCCGAACCGACGGCGGCCCGAGTCTTGGCGGAAAACGGGAAGCCGGTTCGGGAGCGCGTCGACTTCGGCTGTTGGCACGGGCGCGGCGCCAACGTCCTTATGTTCGACGGTTCGACGCGCTTTTTGTCGGAGAAACTCGACGGCGGCGTCTTGCGGCTTCTGCTTGGAATCGCCGATTCGGCTCCGTCGAGCGAAAACGGCGAAGACGCGGAAACGTCGGAAACGTCGGAAAACGAAAACGGCGAGGCGAGCGAGG
>JAFSFF010000051.1 GCA_017435375.1 Thermoguttaceae bacterium | reverse complement strand
TCGCCGAAGTCGGACGTCGCAACGGAATTACCGAAGACGACCTCAAGTCGAAAACGCCGGACGAACGCCCCGCGACGGTCGCGAAATGCGCGTTCCTTTACGCGCTCGCCGGAGCGGAAGCCGGTTCGCCGCGAGCGCAAGCTCTTGTCGCGTCTTATTACGCGCGCGGTTTCGGCGTCGAGCGGAACGTCGCGGAAGCGCTCCGTTGGGGTCGGCTCTTTTACGAAGCCGACGTCGCGAGCGGCAAGGCGGTTTGTATTCCGCCCCTTCGCTATTATTCGCCCAAGAAGTCGAAGCAGCCCGATCGTCTTGTTCCCAAAACGCTCGACGAACTTCACGTCGCCGAAACGAGCGTCTTGCGCCGTCTCGAGCCGCTTGTCGACGTGTTGACGACGCCCTCGCCGTTTGCCCCCGCCCTCGACGTTTCGACGACGTCCTCGGATTCCGGCGTCGCTAAGCCGAAGGTTCCCTTGGCGCATCGCGTTTTCCTCGAAGGAGGCGCCAGCAGCGCCGGCTCTCGAGCGAACGCCGACCCGAAAACTTGGGCGACGTACCTCCTGCTAACCGAAGCGGCGCTCGATTTGGAGCCGACGCCGGAAAACGTCGAACTCGCGGAACTATTTTTGCGCCGCGCCAACGCCTTCGAATCGCGGTCGTTTTTCGAGCGGTCTTCCGACGAGGCGTTCCCGAATGAAATTCGCGTCGCGCTCAACGCCGAACGCCTTTGCGTTACCCCGGGAATCGTCGAAGCGAACGAACGGCTCGCTAAAATTTTCGAAAACAACTACCTCGACGTTAACGACCTTAAAAAAGCGGGCGAATTCCGGCTTTACGCGAAGTCGTTCGACCGCCCCAACGCCGGGGCTCCGTCGTTGGGCGTTATTTGGATAGAGTCGCCGAAGATCGACGTTCTTACGTTGCCTTCTTCCGCGTTCGCGACGCCGACGCCGCAAGCGCCCGCGCTCTCCGACGAAAGCGCCGACGACGCTAAACCTTCCTTCGTCGCGCCGCGGACGCCGGAGTTCGAAGCGACGATAGCGCCGATTTTCGCCAAGCTCGAAAAGACGCTCGTCGACGCGAAAAACGGAAACGCCGACGCGTTGACGGCTCGTTTCAACGAGTATTTCGACGACGCGACCAACCTTTATCCGAACGGGCGCTCGGGAAGTCCGGAAGTCGCGCGGTACAAAGTCGAGCGGTTGACGCAAGAAATCGAACGGCTCGAACAAACCGACGCCGACGCCGCGACGCTCGAACGTTTGCGGAAAAGCCGCGACTCTTGGCGCCGCCTCGCCGACGCGACGCTCGTCGTCGCGACGAACGCTTGATCGCGCCGACGAAGAGCCTAAAGAAAGGGCGAAAACCGGAAAAAATCGCCGAAAAATGGGAAAAAATCGCCGAAAATCGGGCGCCCGCGCTTGAAAAACGGTCGATAACGCGTTAAGATAGTTCACAGTTGCAAACCGAGAGCGCAAACCGTTCGCAACGCCGGGCGGTTTGCGTCTTTGTATTTTACGCATTCTTCCTAAATTACTCAAGGGACGGCAAGTATGACGACTTACCTTTCTCGACGCGATTTCCTTCGCGCCTCCGCGCTCGTTTCGGCGAGCGTCGCGCTGAACCTTCCGAGCGTTTCGCGCGCCCAAGCGCAAGAAACGACGAAAAATTGGTACAAGTGCAACCTTCATATGCACAACCAATGGTCCGACGGCAAACCGCTCCCGGAATGGGCGGTCGACTGGTACAAGTCCCGCGGTTATCACTTCATTTGCCCGTCCGACCACAACATTTTCCAATCGGACGCGCTCCGCTTCGACGGTTTCGGCTTCAACTACCAACCGGCCGACAAAGCCGCGTTCAAGGGCGAAACGTCCCTTTGGAAGAAAGTCGTTCCGAACGAAGGTTGGCCGAACCTGACGCAACGCTACGTTAACGAAGCGATCGAAAAATTCGGGAAAGACGCCGTCCGCACGATTAAAGTCGGCGACGCGACCTACGTCCGTATGACGCCGTTCGCCGAACTTTGCGAAAAATTCTGCGAACCGGGCAAATTCCTCCTGATGCCGGGCTTCGAACAAACCGGCGGTTGCAAAGACGGTCGCCAAGTTCATATGAACTTCCTGAACGTTCGCGAGTCCTTCCCGTACATCGGCGGCCAAAACGAACCGCTCGAAGTCTTGACGAAAACCTTCGAAGAGGGGAAACGTCGCTACGCCAAAGACGGCGCGGAACCGTATCTCTTCACCGCGAACCACCCGGTTTGGCGCTTCTACGACTTCTCGCCGAGCGACGTCATTAAAATGCCGGAAATTCGCGTTTTCGAAGTTACGAACAACGGCCTCGACGGACGTTACAAGAATCCGGAAGACGGCGCGCCTTGGACGCCGGAAAAATTCTGGGACGTCGTCAACGCTTGGCGCGCGTCGCACGGTCAACGCCTCCTCCTCGGCAACGGCACCGACGACCGCCACGGTTACGAAAGCGAAACGGTCGCCGGTTGGACGATGGTGCGCTCGGCGAAACTCGAAACGCGCAGTCTGATCGAAGCGATGGACGCCGGCGATATGTACGCCTCGAACGGTCTCGACTTCGCCGATATTCAATTCGACGGCAAAACGCTCTCCGTTAAGATCGACGTCAAGGAAGAGGGCAAATACAAGATCGAGTTCGTCGGCACGAAGAAGGATTACAATCCGGAGCCGAAACTCGTCGAAGTCGCCGAAAGCAAAACGTCGCCGAAACGCAAGATCGAACGTTTCTCGGACGAAATCGGCGTCGTCCTCGACGCGGTCGAAGGCGTCGAAGGCTCGTACACGCTCAAAGCCGACGACCTTTACGTCCGCGCCAAGATCGTCAAGGTTCCGCCGCAATCGGACGCTTGGAACGCTCGACCGGCCGCTTGGACGCAACCGTATTGCTAATCGGCGTTTAGCGAGCGTTTGACTCGCCCCGACCGAACCGCCGCGAAGCGCGCTCTCGAGCGTTTCGCGGCGGTTTTCCTTTGCCGACTTTTCGTCTTTTCAACGCCCGCCTCTTTTGTTTTCGCGTCTTTTGAAAAAAATTTCGAATCTTTACCAAAACTTTACGTTGCGCTAAAAAAATCGAAACGTTCGCGCGGTAAACTTATTTTCGTAGTCGCAAGGGAGACCGATAAAAAAATCTCCAAAATTTGCGACGGAAACCAAAACGAAAAAAGTTGAAAAATTCCGGTCGCGACGCTTTTCAGCCGAAGTCGCCGCCGGGCCTAAAAAAGACGCGCCGAAGAAGCGCAAAAAAGAAAAAGAAAGAGGCCGAAAATGAAAAAGTTGCAAAAATGGACGCTCGTTTCCTCCGTCGCCGCGCTGGGTTGCGTTTCGCTCGCCGCCGCTTCGAACTCGTCGACCTCCTTCAATCTCCCGAACGTTAACTCGCTCGAAAC
>JAFSFF010000481.1 GCA_017435375.1 Thermoguttaceae bacterium | reverse complement strand
GGCTTGATTTTTAAGCGGTTAGAATGGAACGCTCCCGAGAACGACCGAGCGACGGCGCGTCGCGGGAGCGCGTTCAACCGGCGGCGTTAGCGGCGAACCGCTTCCAAACCGCTCGCGTTCTCGACCGCGACGCCGTAACCGGCGGGCGTTTCGAGCGTGTAAGCCAGCTTGCCGTCCTGTTTTTCCCAACGAATCTTGATCGCGCCGCCCGGAACCGGTTGGACCGCGCTCGCCCAAGCGAGGGCGTCGAGTTTCGGAAGGCGAATCGCGATTTTTTTCGCGATCGCGTCGACGGCGTAAATCCCGGCGACGTCGCGGTGGAAGACGCGAACGACGTGCGACGCGAATCCGTGGTCGCAGCTGGCGTGAGGCGTGTCGTTTTCCCAAAGGGTGCCGGTGCGCTCCGCCATGTAGAGGTTGTACGCGACCGATTCTTCGAGGAGTTGGTCGCCGCGATTGGCCGACGCAAGGAGTTCGAGACGCAACATATTGCCGACGAAGGAGTTGGCCTTGTGAATTTCCGGATAACCGCCCTCTTTGATTCGGTTCGGGCCGAACTCGTTAAGGAGCGTCGCCCAAAGTTTCGGGTGCGATTCCGGCGTCGCGGTCTTGAAGAAGAACGCGAAATATTGGCAAACTTCGGTGCGGTCGCGCAACACTTCGAGCGAACCGTCTTCCTTGCGAACGGCGCGGTCGACGAAAAATTCGCCGTCGAACGACTGTTCGATAATCTTCGCGCGGATTTTTGCCGCTTTGGCGCGCCAAGCGTCGACGCCGTAAATCCGGCCCGCCGCGTCGAGCGCCGCCGCGTAAAGCATATTGCTCGGGTAGTTTACGTCTTGCATAAAGCCGCTCGACGCCGACCATTCGATGAAGACCCAGCTTTCGAGCTTTTCGAGGAGCCCGTCCGAATTTTCGAACTTCTCGAAGAATTTGAAGAGCTTTTCGACGCGGCGTCGCAGGCCGTTGATCGTCGAACGGTCGGGGGAGCGGAGCGAGTATTCCTCCAACTGCGCGACGAACCAAAGCGACCAGTTCGGAATGTAAATCCCGTCGTTGTGGTCGGCCGGGTAGCACATCGGAATCATACCGTCCGGGAGGAACTCGAATTTTTCCGGAAGTTGGTAGTTTTCGAGGAACGCTTGCTCGACGTCGGTGCGTCCGGTCAGGTCGAACGCGACGCGGGCGGTGAAGAAGCTGTCGCAAAGCCAACCGGCGCGTTCGCGGTGCGGGCAGTCCATAAAGACGTCGAGGGCGTTTTCGCGATACGTCAAAATCGCGGCGCGGTAGATTTCTTCGAGGCGTTTGTCGGCGCAAGCGAACGACGCTTCGCGAATCGCCGGGTGGGCGTACTCGCGGAGGTAGAAGTCCTTCAGGGTAAACGAACCTTCGAGGCAGTGGATTTTCGCGTAACGGGCGCAGTGCGGCTCGATCGCTTCGCACTTGGCGTCGCCTTTCTTGAGCGTCCATTGGATCGCGGAGCAAGTCCCGAGGCGGAGGAAATTGACGTCGCCGTTTTCGGTCGCGATTTCGTCGAACGTGATCGCGATTTTAGCGCCTTCGGACGCCGCTTCCAGTTCGAAACCGAAGAAACCGCAGTAGTTGGCGCCGAAGTCGACGACTTGCGCGTCCCCGGCCTTGTAAACGGCGTCGACCGCGAGCGGAGCCGCGTCGGCGTCGAGCGTCGTGTCGAGGCGTTGAATTTCGTCCGAAAGAACGATTTCAAGTTCGTCGAGCTTGTAACCTTTGAGTTTCGGGCCGATATTGACGAGCGAACGGTCGCGCCAAGGCTTTTCGAGCTTTTCGCGGCGCGTTACTTTGCCGGTCGGGCCCCAAGCCTTCGGCTCGATGATCGCGAACTCCGGTTGCGGAACGCGGCGCGGGAGGTATTTGACCGCCGGTTGTTCGGCGAGTTCGACGCCGTTCGGATCGGGGTCGCGACCGGAATCGTAAACTTCGATAAACGGACGTTGGAAGCTGAAGCGTTGCACCTTTTGAAGGCGCGTTTTGTTTTCGACGGCGACGAACGACGAGGCGGACTTGTCGGCGGAGGTCGCGGCGAGAACGTTTCCGTCGCCGTCGACGATTTCCGCTTGCAGGAACGACGGTTGGTCGAGATGGTAATAGCTGTTCGAGTTGTAACCGGCGACTTCGATCGAAACGGTGTTTTCGCCCGGTTTAAGGAAGGCGCCGATCTTCCATTCGTCGACGCGGAACCAACCGTGCGGGCCGCGCGCCGGGCCGTAACCGGCGAATTCGCCGTTGACGCGGACGCGCATAATCGTCGAACCGGTCGAGCGGAGAATAATACGATTCGCCGCTTCCGCGTCGGCGAGGTCGAACGTCGCGTGAAAAACGAGAGTAACGTTCATCTCTTTTTCGCGACCGTCGGCCCAAACCGGAACCGCTTTAACGAATTTCGGCGCGTCGGCGCTCTCCGCTTCCGGATTCGGCGCGGCGAAGGCGGGCGACGCAAGCGTTTCGAACGGGGCCAAGCCGCCGAGCGCGCTCGCGCTTAAAAGCGTTCCGGTTTTCAAAAAGTTGCGACGGGAAAAATCGCGGTTTTGCGTCGACATAGCGCGCTCCTTTGCGGAAATAAGGGAAAACGGTAAAATAGCGAAAATGCGTAAATCGCGGCGACGCTTCGTCGGGAAGCGGGGCGTTCGATACCGTTAAGGATACCAAGTCGAGCGGCGTTTGTCAAACGTCGGAGCGCGGATTTTCAAAAATCGGCGAAAAAAAAGCGCGGCGAGGGAGAACCGTTCGAAATTGACGTTAAAATGGAGGAAACGCGGCGGTTGGGGAAACGTCGCTAAGAAGGCCCGGAGCGGCGGCGTTTAATATTTGCGTTTGATTTAAAGAAAATATACGGAGGTTGAGAAGAAGCGGAGAAGGTCGCAACGCAAAAAACGACGCGAAACCGGGCGGCTCCGCGTCGTTCGATTATTCGGTTAAACCCGAAAACGAGATCATTCGCTCAAGACTTGTTCGGTCAAGCGTTCGATCGTGTCGTCGGTTTTTTCCGGCTTGTAGTTTTCGAGGTCGGCTTTCGCTTTTTCGACTTCTTCGACGACCTTGGCGCGACCGTTCGCTTGCGCGAGGAGTTCGGCGCCGAGTTGGAGTTCGCCCGGTTTGAAGTACGATTCGACCGGATTGTTGCGCGAGGTTTGACGGGTCTTCGCGGCGAGTTCTTCCATCGTCATCCCATTTTCCGCGCTCCAAACCGCGACTTGAACCGCGTTTTGGTCGAGGTCTTTATCGCCGAGCATTTCGCAGAGGACTTGCGTCGTTTTGTTGTCGGTGTAGGAATCGATCGGGACGATCGTGTATTTGACCGTCGAGCGCGGCTCTTTTTTGCCGTGTTCGAGGCAGACGGTGCGAACCGCTTCTTTGTGCGTTTTGTTCGGCGCGATCGAGAACATACCGCCGCCGCGACGACCGCCCATGCCGCCGCCCATGCGACCGCCGCGCATCTCGCCATTCTGCATATCCGGCGGCGTTATGCCGTTCATTTCACCGTTCTGCATATCCGGCGGTGTCATGCTGTTCATTTCGCCGTTTTGCATATCCGGGCGCAT
>JAFSFF010000480.1 GCA_017435375.1 Thermoguttaceae bacterium | reverse complement strand
GCCGCTCCCGAACGACGCGTACAATTTGGTTATCGAAAAGTGCGCCGCCGCAACCTCCGAGCAATTCGACTGTTCCGGCGTCGAATTCACCTTTTCCGTCGTCGACGAAGGCCGGTATTACGGTCGCAAAGCGTTCACGACGTGTTGGCTTTCGGGAAACGTCGATCAAGCTCGCAAAGAGAAGGCCGAACAAACGATCGCCGGTTACGCGAAAGCCTGCGGCATCGACGAGCTGCGAACGTCCGACCAGTTTGTCGGCAAGGTCTTTAAGGCCAATGTTCGCGCTTATCAGAAGAACAGCGGCAAATGGGCGAACGCCGTTTACGCCGCGCTCGACGCTTCGCCGCAACCGGCTCCGCAACCGAGTCAAGTTCGGGGCGTTCGTCCCGTTCCGGAGATTCAAGCGTCGCGCAATATGTCGCCGCCCTTCGACGTCGACGACGCCGACGTCGATTTCTGATCGACGCTTGCCGGTAAACTAACGAGCGGGACGACGCGGCGTCGCGTCGTCCTTTTTGTTTGAACGCGACGTCGCGCCGCGTTCAAACTTCTTACAACTTGCGGTTTGCGGAATATTGAAAAACTTCGATGGAACTACGATACTATCAAGCGGAAGCCAAGAAGGCCGTTTATCGATACTTGAAAGAAAATCCTCGCGGCGCGCCTTGCGTCGTTTTGCCGACGGGCGCGGGAAAGACGCCGCTTCTCGCGTCGATATGTTACGACGTCGTCGTAACGCGTTCCCGCGTCAAGGGCAAACGCCAACGCGTCCTTGTCCTTTCCCACGTCCAAGAGCTTCTTGAACAAGCGCGAGACAAAATCAAACTCTACTGTTCCGATTTGGACGTCGGCGTTTATTCGGCCGGGCTTGGCTCGCGCGACGTCGACTCCGACGTCGTTGTCGCGGGAATTCAAAGCGTTTACAAAAAGGCGGACGCGCTAGGGCGCTTCGACGTCGTAATCGTCGACGAGGCTCATATGATACCGCCCGACGGCGACGGACGTTACCGACAGTTCCTGCGCGACGCAAAAATCGTCAACCCGGACGTCCGCTTAGTGGGGCTCACGGCGACGCCGTACCGGATGAAATCTGGCGAGCTATGCGGCCCCGAAAATTTGTTGACCGACGTTTGCTACGAAGTCAACGTCAAAGACCTTATCGAGCAAGGGTACCTTTCGCCGATTAAGTCGCGAGTCGTAAAAGCCGGCGTCGACGCGAGCGGGCTTCATATTCGCGCCGGCGAATTTATCGCGTCGGAAGTTGAGAATCTCGTCAACACAACCGAGCGCGTCAAAGCGGCTTGCAAAGAAATCGTTTTTAAGACGAACAAATACGAACGTCGCACGGCGCTTTTATTTTGCGCGTCCGTCCAACACGCGAAAAACGTCAAAAAGGAAATTGAACGAATCTCCGGCGAAGAGTGCGGACTCGTTTTGGGCGACACTCCGGCGCTGGAACGCGCCGAAACCTTGGCGCGCTTCAAGCGCGAGCCGACGGGGAAAAACTTACTCGGCGAAACGGCGAAACCGTTAAGATATTTAGCGAACGTCGGCGTTTTGACGACGGGGTTCGACAATCCGCGCGTCGATTTGGTCGCTATTTTGCGTCCGACGGCAAGTCCCGGCCTGTATTATCAGATGATCGGACGAGGCCTAAGAAAAGCGGAAGGCAAGGACTACTGTCTAGCGCTCGACTTCGGACAAAATATCGACAGACACGGCCCGATCGACGCGATCGAAGTCAAACGCCGCAAGAAAACGTCGTCTCAATCGAAAGACGCGCCTGTCAAGAGTTGCCCGAAATGCGAACTGATCGTCGCGGCGTCGACGCGAGTTTGCAACGATTGCGGCTATGAGTTTCCCATAAGCGAAACTTCGGCGTTACAGTCCGACAGTTCGGACAGAAGCGTCGTTTCCGGCGAAATCGAGGACGTAACCTACGCCGTCGCGTCGATTAGTTATTCGACGCACATTAAGTACGACGAAAACGGTCAAAAGAAACGTTCCGTGAAAGTAACTTACCGACCCCAAGGAGGCGGACGTCCCGTCAACGAATGGATATGTCCGGAACACCGAGGGTACGCGCGAACAAAGTTTGAAGACTGGTGGAAAAAAAGAAGCGCCGTCGAGCCCCCTAAAACGGTTCGGGAAGTTATCCAGATTGCAAACGACTCGGGGCTGGCTCCAACTTACGGCGTCGTCGTAAGACAATCCGGCGACAGAAACGGCTTCGCTCGAATCGTCGAATACGTTTTAGGCCAAATTCCCGAACCGCAAACGTCTTACGATTCGACCGTTTTCGGACAATGTTACCGATGCGTTTACTGCGACGACGCGCAACGCCAATGCGTCAGGCACAAAAATCATTATTTCTACGTCGACGAAACGACTCCGGTTTGCGAAGGGTTTTGCGCGATCGACAGTTTCGACGACGATATACCGTTTTGATCAGGAGACGTTATGCCCGTTTGGTTACTCGACGACGCGTTAGCGTTGGCTCGCAAAGGATTTAAGGTTTTTCCTCTAACGCCTAAGACAAAACGTCCGTCGACGCCCAACGGTTGCGTCGACGCGTCGACGGACGAGGCGACGGTCCGAGCGCGCTGGGAACG
>JAFSFF010000050.1 GCA_017435375.1 Thermoguttaceae bacterium | reverse complement strand
TTGAATTTCCGCGATAGAAAAGCGTATAAAGACCGTCTCGTCGACGACCGCAAGGCGACCGGGCTTCGCGACGCGATCGTCTCCGGGTGCGGACGAGTGCGAGCGCGAAAAGTGGCGTTCGCCGTTACCGACTCCCGCTTCATTATGGGGAGTATGGGTTCCGTCGTCGGCGAAAAACTGACGCGGGCGATCGAACGGGCGCAAGAGCAAAACTTGCCGCTGATCGTCGTTTCCGGCTCCGGCGGCGGCGCGCGGATGCACGAGGGGATTCTGTCGCTGATGCAGATGGCGAAAACGTCGGCGGCGCTGGCGCGCTTTCATAAAGCGGGCGGTCTCTTCATTTCCGTCTTGACGAACCCGACGATGGGGGGCGTCGCCGCGAGTTTCGCCGCCTTGGGCGACCTTGTCTTCGCCGAGCCGCGAGCGCTGATCGGGTTCGCCGGGCCGCGAACGATTAAAGCGACGATTCGCGCCGAGTTGCCGGCCGGTTTCCAAACGAGCGAATTTTTGCTCGAACACGGTTTTATCGACCGTATCGTCGCGCGGCAAGATATGAAGAGCGAACTGGCGCGCGCCGTCGACTATTGCTGTAAATAACGCCGGTTTTAACGATTTTGTCGCTTTAAACGAAGCGAAAACGACGCCGGTTTTAACGATTGAAGCGGAAACGGCGCGCGGCGTCGCTAATCCGAACGACGAAACGACGGAGAGTTTGATTTGAGCGCGAAAAAAAGAAAAGGCGGCGGGTCGACGAAGATTCGCGTCGATTTCAAACGAAACCGCAACGACCGAACCCGGGTCGTCGACTGGACGCGGCGATATAACGAGAATCGCGCCGCCGCCGAAACTTTCGGGAACGATTTAGACGATTCCGCGGATTTTAGCGGTTCCGCGAACGCCGTCGACGACGCGTCGAGCGGAGAGCGCGTCGTCGGTAAGAGCGAAGCGACGCGGCGGCGAACCGTCGTCGGAACGTTCGTCGGGGCGGAGAACCCGTCCGGCGAGGTCGGCGACTTCGCGGTCTTGCCCGACGTCGACTTGAGCGTCTGCCGCAAGGGACGCGTCTTGCGAGTTCACGGGCTCGTTTCTTACGTCGAGGACGAAGAGGGCCGTATTTATTCTTGTACGACGCGGCGGATTTTGAAAACGCTGTCGACGAACCAACGTCAAGTCGTCGTCGCCGGCGACCGCGTTTATTTCCGAGACGCGCAACTTCCGGACGGCCGCTTGGAGGGCGTCGTCGAACGGGTCGAGCCGCGTCGGGGAACGTTGAGCCGAACGAGTTGGAAGCGCAAACACGTCGTCGTCGCGAACGTCGAACAGGCGCTGATCGTAACGAGCGCCGCCGAACCGCGGTTGAAACCGAACCTGATCGACCGCTTGCTCGTTACCTGCGAGCGTTCCGGAATAAAACCGGTAATCTGCATCAATAAAATCGACTTGGTCGACCCCGCGTCGCTGCAGCCGCTGGTCGGCGTGTACGCGAAAACCGGGTGCAAAACCGTCCTTTTCAGCGCGAAGACCGGGTTTAATCTCGACCGACTGCGTCGTCTTTTGGTCGGGAAGGAAAGCGTCGTCGTCGGGCAAAGCGGGGTCGGGAAGTCGTCGGCGTTGAACGCGATCGATCCGAGCCTGAACCTGCGCGTCGGCGAAGTCAGCCGCGAGAATCATAAAGGGAAACATACGACGACGACCGCGCGACTCTTGAAGCTGTCGTTCGGCGGTTACGTCGTCGACACTCCCGGTATTCGCCAGTTTATGCTCTGGGACTTCGACCCGGACGAGGTGGTCGGCTATTACCGCGACTTGCGCCCGTATGAAAATCTGTGCAAATTTCCCGATTGCGCGCATATTTGCGAAGCGTCGTGCGCCGTGAAGGACGCCGTCGCCGACGGTCGGCTCGACGCGCGCCGGTACGAGAGCTATTTGGCGTTGCGTTCCGGCGAAATGGAAAAAATGGATAAATTGGAATAGGCGCGGAAGGCGTTTTGACCGACTTTCGGCGGACGGCGGCGTTTGACGGCGGGCGGGAAAGCGTTGCAAAATCGGGGCGTTTGATTTGTTTGATATTTGGTTTTGAAATAAAGAAATCAAACGCGCGGTCGCAAAGAACGGCGGAGGACGGCGGCGCTAAAACGAACAAAAATCGAAAACGACGCGGAGTAAACGCCGAGTCCTTCGCCTTTTATTGGTCTTTTTGAAAATAAAATTAAACGCAACGGGAGCGAGAAAATGAACCGAAATTCGACGCGACGCGCTTTTTTAGGGACTTTAACCGGGGGAATCGGGGCCGCCGCGTTGGGCGTTTCGACCGTTTCCGGAACGGCGACGGCGCAAGAAACCGCTTCGACGAACGCGGAAAAAGCGAACGCGCCGAAATTGGACGCGAGCAAAGTTCG
Source organism: Thermoguttaceae bacterium (assembly GCA_017435375.1). Lineage (GTDB taxonomy): Bacteria > Planctomycetota > Planctomycetia > Pirellulales > Thermoguttaceae > RUG369. Next base: position 628 of record JAFSFF010000050.1, on the reverse strand, counting down.
TTTCTGTCTGAATACCGGAACGATTTTGTCGTATAATCTGCCGCTAATGGAAGAGCTGAAAATCGCCCGCGACGCCGGGTACCGCTCGGTCGAAATTTGGCTAATGCGCCTCCAAGCGTATTCCGACAATTACTCGCCGGCGAAGTTGGCGGAGTTGCGCAAATGGTTGGACGGCGAGGGGATGCGCGTCGAGGGCGGAATCGGGTTCGCGTCTTGGATCGTCGACGACGCCGACCGTCGCGCCGCCGGTTTGGAGCAATTGAAGCGCGAAGCGGAGGCGTTGGCGGCGATCGGATGCGCTTGCGTCGCGGCGCCCGCGTCCGGAGCGAACGAAAAAATCCCGGTCGAAGCGGTCGCCGAACGGTACCGCGCCGTTTTAGAACTTTGCGAGCCGATCGGGGTGAAGCCGCTCCTCGAAACTTGGGGCGCCTCCGCGACGCTCGGGAAACTCTCCGACGCGTTGGCGATTTGCGCCGAAACGGGGCGTTCCGACGCCGCGCTTCTCCTCGACGCCTATCACCTGTACCGCGGCGGCAACTCCTTCGCGGGCTTGAACTTAATCGACGGCAAAGCGCTCCCGATCTTCCATCTGAACGACTACCCGGGAACGCCGGAGCGCGAAAAGTTG
>JAFSFF010000479.1 GCA_017435375.1 Thermoguttaceae bacterium | reverse complement strand
TTGCACAATATCGCCGAAGCGATGGAGCCGCGACGCGTTCCCGCCGCCAAACCGGCCGCCGTTTGAGCGAACGTTAAGTTGCTTTAACTTTCGTTGCAACCGTCAAAACCGTTTCACTACAACCGTTAAAACCGGCGTTCTCGACGTAAAATTCCCGTCGAGCGCGCCGACGGTTCCCCGTTTTCGCCGTTCTCGATTCGATTCGGAGCGGCGTTTTTCGTTCAATTTCGTTTTTTTTGCTCTAAAAATCGTTAATTTTGCTTTTAAGGAGACTTCCTTGACGCCGACCTCCCTTTCCCGTTTCTTCGCGGCGACGTTCGCGGTCGTTTCGACGGCGGCGCTCGTTTTCGCCGACGATCCGACGCGTCCGGTCGAACCGTTCGACGTCGCGCAAACGCCCGCCGGGCAAGCCGTCGCCTTCACGACGACCGGCGATCAAAGCCAACTTTTCCGCCGCTCGTTCCTCGAAATCGCCGACGCTAAAAACGCCGACGCGACCGAAATCGCCGTCGATCTCGACCCGAGCCAAAAATTCCAAACGCTCGACGGGTTCGGCGCCGCGATCACCGGCTCGACCGCGTTCAACCTCTTCAAAATGACGCCGAAAGACCGTCGCGCGCTCCTCGTCGAAACGTTCGACCCAAAAGTCGGGCTCGGCTTCGGCTTCGTTCGCGTCTCGATCGGCTGCTCCGACTTTTCGCTGAGCGAATTTTCCCTCTGCGAGAAACCGGGAATCGAAAACTTCGCCCTGTCGTCTGAAGACCGCGAGTACGTAATCCCGGCGCTGAAAGAAATTTTGGCGATTAATCCGAATTTAAAGATTATGGCGTCGCCGTGGACGTGCCCGCCTTGGATGAAAGTCGAGGATTTGAAATCGCTCCGCCCGTTCGATTCTTGGACGAGCGGTCGCCTCAACCCGAAATATTACGACGATTACGCGACCTACTTCGTGAAGTACGTCGAGGCGATGGCCGCCGAAGGCATCGAAATTTACGCGATCACGATGCAAAACGAGCCGCTCAACCGCGGCAACTCCGCGTCGCTCTTCATGACGTGGCAAGAGCAGCGCGACTTCGTTAAGGTTCTCGGCCCGAAAATGCGAAAAGCGTTCCCGAAAACGAAGATTATCGCGTTCGACCACAACTTCAATTACGACAAGAATAAGCCGGAGTGCCGCGACCAATTCGGCTATCCGCTCCACATTTACGAAGACGCCGAGGCGGCGCAATATCTCGCCGGGGCCGCGTACCACGCGTACGGCGGCGACGTTTCGGAGATGAAGCGCGTTCGCGACGCCCGCCCCGACAAAGAGCTTTACTTCACCGAGCAATCGATCGGCGCTTGGGGTTATTCGTTCGACGGCGACCTGATGTGGTTCGCGCGGGAAATTTCGGTCGGAACGCTCGCCGCCGACTGTCGCGGCGTTATCGTTTGGAACTTTATGCTCGACTCGGAGCGCGGCCCGTTCCGCCCGGGCGGCTGCACAAAGTGCTTCGGCGCCGTCAATTTGTCGACGAAAGACTTCAAGACGGTCGAGCGTTACTCGCATTTTTACGACGTCGCGCACCTCTCGAAGGGCTTCGCGCCGAACGCTCGCCGCGTCGCGTCGACGGTCGAAACGAAGGACGGCGTCCGCGGTTTCCGTTGCGTCGCCGCTCAAAATCCGGACGGAACGCTCGCCGTCTTCGCGCAAAACGACTCCGACGCGACCCGCAAAGCGACGATTCGTTTTCCCGGCGGCTCGTTCGTCGCGGAGCTTCCGCCGAAATCGGTCGCGACGTACCGCTGGAAACCTTGACCGCGACGGCGCCGGTTTTAACAGTTAATCGTCCAACCGTTCGTTTCAAGCGCCGCGCCGAGTCGATTTTTTCGTCGAGGCGCGGCCTTTCGTCGTCGGCGCCGTTTGCGCTTCTTTCTTTACCGTCTTTTTCGCCGCCGATTTTGCCGGTTTCGCCGATTTTGCTTCTTTTTTCGCCGCCGATTTCGCCGGTTTCGCCGACTTTACCGCCGTCGGCGTCGTTCCCGGTCGCGGGCCGAGCGTCGCGACGGCGTATTCCTCGACCTGTTCCGGCGTCTCGAAATATTGCTCGAAAACGAACAAATCGTCGTATTCGCAACGCGTCGTCGAGTATTCGCGACAAATTTGCGGTCGCGTTTCATAAATTTGACAGCGGTTGTCCGGGCCGAGTTCTTTACACGGCGTGTGAACGAGCAAAAACCAGTCGCCGTCCTCGACGAAAACCGACGCGCGCTCGTGCAGCAGGTACCAACGAACGTAATCGAACTCCTCGAACGTCGACGGTTTGTCGATCGGGAGCGCGAAATAGCGGCAGCACTTCGCGTCGCAAAATTCGCAAAGCCGTTCGGGCGGAACTTCCGATTTTTTCGGTCGCCGCGCCGGTTTCGCCAACTTTCCCAATTTCGCCGAACCGTCCGACTTCGCCGCTTTACTCGTTTTCGCCGACCCCGCTTTTTCCGTCGATTCGGCCGCTTTCGCCGTTCGCGTCGTCGCCGTTTTCCGCGTCGCGCAGGTTTCGCAGGAAGCGCAAGGGGACTTTTTCGACTTCGGCATAACGACGGCTCCTTTCGAACGTCGGCGGAACGGCAAACTGGGAAAAACGCGTAAAAAGCGCAAGAAACGACGCGACGCCGAGCGGCGCAAAAGCCGCTCGACGCTTCCGACGATTATACCTGAAACGCCGTCGGCGCCGAGTCGGGGCGGTCGCGTTCCGTTGTTTTTTTACTTATCTTTCTCTTTTTCGCGCTTTTTTTCCTCTTTTTCTTCCTCCTTACGCTCCTTTTTTTCGCGCTTTTCGTCCTTTTTCTCGTCGCGCTCCTTCATTTTCTCGAAATCGCCGCCGTCGCCGGTTTCGTCGATTTCGGAAATTTCGATTTCGAGAATTTCCTCTTCGAGTTCCGCCTCTTCTTCGTCCGAATAGCGTTCGCGATAATAGTCTTCGGCGCCGTCGATTTCCTCAGGAATCCCTTCGTCTCCTTCGCGCCAATCGGTCGGACAAGTTTCGCCGGTCTCGGCGGAATACGCGAGCGCTTTCGCCAAGCGGAGCGTTTCCTCGACCGACAGCCCGAACGGTCGCCCGTAAACGAGGCAAGTTTGAACGATTCCGTCGGCGTCGATCAACGCGAGCGACCGATGCGCGACGCCCCGTTCGCAGTCGAGAACGCCGTACTCGTCGGCGATTCGCTTCGTCAAGTCGGAAACCAACGGGAAGCGAACGCCCTCGACGCCGCCGAGCGAACGTCGCGTCGCGGCCCAAGCGGCGTGCGTATAAACGCTGTCGACCGAAACGGCCAACATTTGGACGCCCGCCGCCTCAAAATCGTCGAGCGCGTCCGAAAACGCGACGATCTCCGTCGGGCAAACGCAAGAAAAGTCGAGTTGATAAAAAATCAGCAAAAGCGGGCGACCGCGGTAATCGTCGAGCGAAACCGTCCCCTTCGCGCCGTCCGGCATAAGCGCTTCCGCTTCGAACGGCGGCGCCTCGCGACCGACTAAAGAACTCGGTTTTTCCGCCAATTCTTTGTGTTCTCGTTCGTGTTCGCGTTCGTGTTCGTGTTCCGTCATTTTTTCGCCTCCTTTTTTTCGTTTTCTATCTTTTTTCGGCGACCGGCGCGTCGGAATCTCGACCCGCTCGGCGCGGCCTACTTCGACATTTTAAAACGCGCTTTTCGCCGCGTCGGGCAACCGTTAAATTTTCGCTGGTCTCGCTTGTTTCGCCAATCTCCGCGTTTAAACGTCGGATTTTTCCAAATATTCCGGCGTCGAAATGAAAAAATTCGACAAATGAAAAAAAACGGCGTTAATTCGGGAAATTTTTCTGGAAAACGGAAAAACTTGAATTATAATGGAAAGGTAATCGTTTTGCGTTCGCGTTCGATTCGCCCCGCTTTCGCCGCCGCTTTAACGTTTTCGCAACGTTGGAACGTCGCCGATGAGCGAGCGTCGCGACGCCGCGCGTCCGTCGGACGCGTCGCCAAGAAAATTTTGACGAGAGGAGAAACCGTCCCGTGTCCAACGCGAATGAAGAAAATAACGAACTTGACGATCTCTTTACGAAGGCCGACGATTCCGACGGAAACGACGACTTTTTTTCGTCGTTGAACGGTTCGCAAGACGCCGCGGACGCCGATCCGTTCGCCGGTTTTAACGCCGACGCGACCGACGCTTCCGATCCGTTCGGCGGATTTGGCGACGTCCCGGGCGATTCCGACGCCGGTTCCGAAAACCCGTTCGGCGATTTTAGCTCCGCGCCGGAGACCGAAATTACCGCGGAAGACGCCCTCCCCGCCGAGCATAAAAAAGGCAAAAAAGGGAAAGCGGCGAAAGCGAAAAAAGAAAAGGCCCCCAAAGCTTCGAAAGTTAAAAAGGAAAAGGCGCCGAAGAGCGACGTTATGTACGGCTCGCCGAAGCCGTTCGTCGTTTTGGGCGCGGTCTTCCTTTTGGGAATTCTCGTCGCGAACGCGCTCGCCTTTATGACCGCCGGCGCCGGGGCGATTATGTTCTTGGCGTGTTTCGACGTTCTCGGCTTGATTTTGCTCGCGATTCCGGCGTTGTTGATTAAGCAACTGCGAACGCGCGCCGTCGGTTTGTTCGACGTTTTTATCGCGCTCGCGGCGGCGTTCGTCGTAATGGCCGCGATGGCGGTTTTGGCGCAACAAGCGAAAAATTACGGCGCGTCTTCGAAAGTCGCGTCGAACGTCGCCGTTTCGTCGTTCGACGTTCGCGCTTAATCGCTCGGCGACTTAACGCTCCCAACGTAAAAACGCAAAGCGTCGAAGGACGTTTTGCGTTTTTTTACGTCCCGACGCTTCGGCCCGCAAGCGTTAAATCCCGCCGCCCCCCCAAACCGCTTAATTTAACAATCCGCCGACTCCGCGTCGCGACAAAAAAACGCCGTCGAACCCGAGTTTCCTCGCGCTTGACGGCGTTTCGCTTTACCGCGTTAAACTAAGCGACGGCCAACTTTACGCGTCGCGACCTTCCATCTTTTCGGCGACCGACCAAAGCCCGGCGCTCGGCGTGTCGATGAAGAAAACTTCCTCGCCGTCCGGCATGACGTTGAGACCGTTCTTCATCTTTTCCGGATTGTAGCGGTCGAGCGTTTCGGCCAAGTCGGCGTACCCGAAGCAAACGCTTTCGATTTCGTCCTTCGTCAGCCCGCCGCCCGGCGCGTAAGTAATTTTGAAGCGCCCTTCCGACGAACCGTGAATCAGGTGCGCCGTCCCGTGCGTCAAATCTTGCAAAATCGGCTCCGTTTTCCAAAGCCGCATCACGTTTTCCGTCCCGGAATAGCCGTATTTGCGGATGAGCGCGTCGACTTCCTCTTGCTCGCCGAAGCGTTTCAGGCCCGGCGCGATAATGAGAAGTTCGCCGCCGTCGGCCATCGCCATTCGCGTGCGGTAAATCGCCTTGTTCGCGACCCAAGTCGAGTAGAACTCGTCGCCCTGCATGACCGCGACGACTTTCTTGAGCGGCGGAACGATCGTAACGTTTTGACGACGCGACGCCCGCGCCGCTTCGAGGTAAACGTCCAGTTCGTCGCCGACGTAAACGCCGGTGTGGCCGAGGTTTCCGTTTTCGTCGTAAGCCATCGTTACTTCGAAATAGAAGTCCGGCAGGAAGCCGAGCAACTCGTCTTCCGCTTTGTTGTAGCAACGGCGAAGGGGCGTCAGGAGGTTGCCGAGGTTGTTTTCGATCCCGCAGCAAGCCGCCATCATGTGCGACGCGCAGATCGTCGGTTTCCCGCCGAGGCCGATGAAGTAGTTTTTGTTGTGGTTCGCGAAGCCGAGGACTTCGTGCGGGACGACGTGCCCGACGTTAATCACCAAGTCCCACTTTTCCTTGACGAGCGGCGTGTTGAGCGCGACCGGAATCGACCAATTCGCCTTGCCGTTCGAAACTTCCTCGACGTAACTGGCCGGAACTTCGCCGATTAGCGTCGAACCGTCGCGCCAGTCGTGCGCCAAGATTTTTTCTTCCGGAATCGAGCCGAACATCCAGCGGTTTTGCTCCGGCGTGTGCGGAACGTGTTGACCGAGCGTCGGAATGACCCAAACGTCGGCGGTTTCCGAGAAAATTTTATAAAATTCCTCGACGATCCAACCGGAACCGCTGTGCGCCCGCGTAACGTCCGGCGGGAGCAACAGAACGCGCTTCGGGTCGCGACAAATCCGTTCGCGAGCCTCTTCGGCGGCGCGGCGCGTCAGTTCGAGAACTCTTTCTTTCGTCAAACGACCTTCTTCGGAAAACCAAGCCATCTTCGCTCCCTTCGCATTTTGGTAAAATAGGCAAACGACGTCGCGTTCCCGCCGCCGCGCCGTTAAAATAGTAAAGACGGCGACGCAACTTCGCCGCCGTCGAATTGTTAATATAGGCAAACAACGCCGACTTGCTCGCCGACGTTAGCGTTCCAATCAAGCCCCGGCGACGCAACTTCGACGCCGTCAAGTTGTTAATATAGACAAACCGCCGCCGACCGAACGCGCCGAAACGCCGGGCGCGCTCCCGTCGCTCCGCTAAATCGGGCAAGCCGGGCAAAACGAGGAACGCGCCGAAACGCCGGGCGCGCTCCCGTCGCTCCGTTAAACTGGGCAAGCCGAATAAAATCAAGCAAGGCAAGCAAATCGGACAAGCCGCGTCGACTTTAACGGCGTCCGATTTTATCGGCAACGTCGTACAAAATATCGCGGAACTCTTGCGGCCCGCGTCTTCCAATCGCTTACCTTTTCTATCGAGCCGCTCGTTGATTTTGACGGCGGTTTCCCGCATATCGGCGCGCGCCTCCGCGCTTCCTCCGACGAGCGCAAAGTTTTGCCGCGACTGGCGCAACCGTCAAACCGGGCAAGCCGCGTCGACTTTAACGCCGTCCAATTTTGTCGGTAACGTCGTACAAAATATCGCGGAACTCTTGCGGCGACACGTCTTCCAATCGCTTTCCTTTTTTGTCGAGCCGCTCGTTGATTTTGACGGCGGTTTCCTGCATGACGGCGTGCGTCTCCGCGCTTCCTCCGACGAGGGTGAAATTTTTCCCGCGCGTCAGCCGTTTGTCGCCGTCGGTGTTGTCCAAGCCGACGCCGAGCATCGCCGCTTTTTTCGGTTTCGGGGGATTCGTTTGTCTCATTTCGGTATCCTCCTTTCAAATTCGCGACGTTTTTCTTTGTCGCGTCAACCAATTTTCGCCGCGCCCAAACGCCGACGAAAACGCCTCGACGCTATTATACGCCGAAGCCGGCAAAAAATCAAGCCCCGGCCGCGACGGCGCGGCTCCCGATCCGAGCTACCGCTCGAACTCGGTTTCTCCGCTCCGTTGTCGCTTAACTTTTAAGCCCAACGACGGTTGAACAGGAAAAAACGTCGAATCGCAAGGTTCGGCGTCTTTTTTATTTGCGCGCCCAACCGCTCCCGTTGGTCGGCGGCGACGGCGCGGCTCCCGGTCCGCGCTACCGCGCGCGGCGGGCTTCACCGCTCCCGTTGGGCGTTTAAACGGCGTTTTTCGGGGGTTGACGCAAGCGTCGCCGTTTAAGCAATTACGGCTTAAATTGTTGACGCGGAAACGGTTGCGCGTCCTGCCGCGTTCCGGTCGGTTTCGCTTGATTCCGACGCGTTCCGGTAGGCGACGCAACCGTTTTCGCAACCTTTTTACGACTTCGACAAGGCCTTGGCAAAATCGTCGTCGAGCAAATGTAAGTAATGACGCCGCGCCGTCGTAGCCGTGTGCCCAATCCATTCCGACTCCGCGACCTCGTTGAATTCGCGGTAAATTTCGTTCGACCGGCTCGCTCGCAAATTTTGAACCAAACGCGCCCAAACCGGTATTCCGAGCGCGACGCAAAGACTTTAGCGTTTCGATCGCGTTGTAAACGCTTGGCTTGTCGCGGCGTCGGACGACGATAAAATCGTCGACGCGGCTTTCCGAACGCAACGTCTTTAATTCTCGCCGGAGTTCCGGAAACAACGGGATAATTCGGCGATCCTTGCCGCCGCGCTCCGTCTTCGGCGACCGAACGGTAAAACGCTCGGCGCGCCAGTCGACGTCTTCCCAACGCGCTTCGAACGCCTCGCCGAGTCGCAAGCCGCCGATTCGATAGAACGACAACAAAACGCGAAGCTCCGCGTCGTCGCAACCGTCGATTAGGCGGCGATACGTCTCCATCGTAACGAACGTCTCCTTCTTTTTGTTCGAAAACGAGCCTTTCGGAACCTGCGAAAACGGGTTGTTCGAAACGTAGCCGAGCGACTCGCCCCAAGAATAAACTCGAGACATTGCTTTCAAAATTCCGGCGCGCGTCGCTTCCGAAAAGTCGGCGTCGAGCTTCGTCTTGAACCGCACGACGTCGGCGACTTCGAGCCGCGACGCCCGTTGGGCAAAGTCGAGACGTTGCGCCGAGCGCTGAAATCGAACGCGCTTGCCGTCGATCGCGTTCGGTTTCATCGACGAACTTTCCGCTTCCATATACAACTCGACCAACTCGCCGATCGAAACGTTTTTATTGGTTGCGATCAAACCGGCGCGACCGAGCCGCTCGCGGAGTCCGTCGTCGATATTTTCGAGCCAAGCCCAAACGCGTCGGTCGAGCGGAGCGTCGAATTCGCGAGCCGCCGCCAACTCGTCGACGTAAAGGCTCGTCTCTTTCGCGACGCGCTTCGTATATTTCGCGTTGAGAAAAACGGAACGCCGAACGCCGCCGAGCGAAAACTGGATCGCGCAAGCGATCTTCCCGTTCTTTCTTTTTCTTTCTTGCATACTCGCCGTATCGGAGCCCGCGTCGCAAACGGTCGCGCCGTCGAAGGTTGCGGTCGCGGCATATCCGATCAAGCTAAAAAAAGTTGAAGGGCCGCGTCGTCGATTCGAGCGGTTCCGACGTCGACCAATAGTGAGCGCGACTCGAAAGCCGAAAGATTGAAACGCGCGGGAAACGCGCTTGCGTCGGAAGATTATCGGAACAAGTGAAAGAACGGTAAAATTTGCGAAGCTAGAGTAATTTTAACGATTTTGACGCGTTGTTAAACCGTTTTCACGCTAAATTCCAGCCCCAAGCGACGCGTTAAACCGGTTTCACGCTAATTTCTTACCGCGTTCAGTCGGTTTAACGCTCTATTCCAGCCGCCGAGCGACGCAAAGGCGCTTGGCGCGTTAGCGAAACCCCGACGCGCCGAAAACGTCGCCGTTTTAAAGAAGAAAAGCGGCGAAGACTTTGCGGCTTGCGGCGTTTGGACGGACGGGCGACGGCGCGAGCAGCGTTGGGCGTTCGCCCTTGATTGGAAACTCACGACAAAGAACGCGTCGGCGGTCGATTAGCAGCGCTCCGAACCCGACTCGTTTTTCACGCCCCCCAAAAACGCCGCAAAATTTTCTCCGCTTTGGCAATCGGTCGCGTTTGTCTCCCTTGTTTCGAGTCGCGCCGTTCGATATAATAACGTCGTCCGCCGCCGTCGCGACGGTTCCGGCCCGCCCCCAACGCAACGAAACGAGGAAGCGCGATGAAAGACGATTTCCGGTTTTTGATTTACCGCTCCGCCGAAGAAGATTTGTCGGTAAACGCCGTCGTTAAAGACGATACTATTTGGTTAACGCAAAAAGCGATGGCCGAGCTGTTCGGCGTCGACCGCACGGCGATAACGAAACATCTGCGCAATATTTTTGACGAAGGCGAGTTAGAAGCCGAAGCAGTATGTGCCAAATTTGCACATACTGCCGAAGACGGCAAAACCTACAACGTCGCATTCTATTCGCTCGACGCGATCATCTCCGTCGGCTATCGGGTCAACTCGCGCCGCGCGACGCGCTTTCGCATTTGGGCGACCGGCGTTCTTAAAGAGTTTATGATTAAAGGTTTCGCGCTCGACGACGAACGGCTCAAAAACGGTCGAGCGTTCGGCAAAGACTTTTTCCGCGAATTACTCGAACGCGTTCGCTCGATTCGCGCCGGCGAGCGTCGTATCTGGTTGCAGATCACCGATATTTTCGCCGAGCGCTGCGTCGACTACGCCCCTAAATCGCCGATTACCAACGACTTTTACGCGATGACTTGATGAAACAAGTTCCACTATGCGATCGTCGGAGCGACCGCCGCCGAAATCGTTTACGCGAACGCCGACCGCGCCAAGGAAAATATGGGTCTGACGACGTGGAAGAACTCGCCGAACGGTCGCATTCTGAAATCGGACGTTACGGTCGCGAAAAATTACTTGACGGAGGCGGAGATTCGGCGGCTCGAACGCTTGGTTTCGAGCTTTTTCGATTATATCGAAGACCTGATCGAACGCGAAAACGCCTTCACGATGGAATCCTTCGCCGCGAGCGTCGACAAGTTCCTCGCGTTCCGCGAATACAAGATTCTGCCCGACAAAGGCCGAATCTCGAAGCGTCAAGCGGATAAAAAAGCCGTCGCGGAGTACGACGCGTTCAACAAAACGCAAAAAATCGACTCCGACTTCGAAAAGCGCCTCGCCGCGCAAAACCGCCCGACGCGCCGCAAACGCAAAAAAGACGACGAATGAACGTCGCCCTCGTCGCGCCTGTTCGAGCGCCGGGCCGACGTCGACGTTTGCGCGGCGCGCTTTCGCTTGCTTGGAACGAAAGTTTGACCGCCGAAGCGGAGCGTCGAACGTCGACTTTTTGACGTCGCGTCGTTTTCTCAAAAGTCCAAAAAAATTTCGCCGTTTTTCGACGCGATTTTGGAGGGGCCGATTTTTCGCTTTTCCCCAATCGCCGCGAGCGTCTCGACGGCGCGTTTCGCCAAGCGTCGACGTTTCCTTGTCGTCGGCGCGACGTCCGGTTTCGTTCGCGACGCGACGCTCTCCGGCGCCCCGGGCATTGAGTCGCGTCGAAAATTGGGGGCCTTGACGACGCCCAATCGTCGCCCCGTTAAGGCGGAAGCGTCGCAAAAGCGCGCCAACTTTCTTTATTTACGCGCCTTTTTATTGGTAACGTCTCTAATGAAAACTTGTGTTCTTATCTTTCGTTATTTGCAATCAACTCTTTTAAACCTAAATCTTCTATCCTTTCCGCTAAATTAACCCTGCCGTTTGTTCCTACTTTTATTAAGTTATGACATTTAATAAGCCGCGAAATCATTGGGCTTATTGTTTTTTCGCTATTTGCGACAAAGTCGTTAAGTTCTTGTTCGCGCGCAGGTATTTTGTAACCGCGTGGCGAACTGGCGATAATTACACCGCTGTCGCGCATTGGAGCAATTATTTCTGTTTTAAAATATCTTGCCGAAATCTCTTCAAATCCGGCGTAAGCCAAATGCCCAATAAGTTCCTTAGATTGAATGTAGTTTCTTAAATCGTTGTTTAAAAATCTGAAAGCCAGATATTTAAGCGTGAGAACTTGTTGTTTTCTTACCTCGTCGCCGTCGTCTTCATAAGTGGAAATAAATCTATCGACTTGCCGCAAACAAATTTCGGCAATTTCCGCGTCATATTTTTTAGCAAGTGGATTATTCACGTTAAAAGCTTTAGTTGTGAGCGGATAATTGCACAGGCGAAGAGTCTTTTCACGCAATATTTTCTTCCAGTCGATCGTGTTGTCTGGCCGATACGAAGCGGCGAGCGTCCCCGCAATTAAATCCGCTAACTGAATCAATACGTCTTGCGCGCTATTCTGAAAAACAAATTTAAAGACGCCCAATAAATCGCGCTTTTTTTCATTTGCTTTTACATACGCGCTGAAACTTTGCATATAATCGCTGCCGCCGATTTCGTCGGCAACTACCGTTAAATTAGCGAACGCGCACGAGAGTTCTTTATGAACAATATTGTTCAAGAATTTATAGAACGACGTCTTGTAATGCAGTCCGCGGTAGTCTAACATTTTCGATTTATCGAAAACTACGGCGAAGATTTTAAACGGCAACGGTATAACGGCGTTAAGAATATTTTTCCGTCTATTATTATTCTTTCCAATTTTGCTCGATTTGATTTCGCCCGTTTGAAAAAATTGTTTTCGTACTTTTTCAACTTCTTCGCGCAAATTAGCGACGTCGTCCGATTCAACAATGATAGCGGTTACGACGAAAAAACGAGAATTTCCATCTTTATCAAAATCCCAACCATGGCTTCCGGATTCGTCGACAAACGCAAAATATTCTTTCACTTTTTTCATTTTCAGCAAATATCCTACGACCGCTGTTTTATACTTTTCGCCTTCAAACGTACTTTTCTTGACGCGTCGTTTAATTAAACGCTTGTTGGCCCTAGCGCCTTTCTCTTTTTCCGACCGTTATGCAACAGCGACGCCAAAAGCCAAAATTGAAAGATTTAATGCATTTTTTCTAGATAAGAAACTGAAAAACGAGGATTTGCGAAGGAAAACGACTTTAAAATTGCGCAAGACTTCTGCCAAAATGGCATTTTCCTTTTGAAAACGACAGCCGTTAACCTAAATTGGCAGTGAGACAATTCGTAGAGGTTGTTTGTTGTTTTGACAACATTCGCTTGGGGATTCCGGGGAATTTTGGCGAGTTACCAGTCTCGTAACTTATCGCCGCTTTTTCCCAAGCCGATAGGGAGGTCGTATTTTTATGTCAATCGCTCGACTTCGGCAAGTCTGCGTCCGCCGA